>NZ_AOME01000075.1 GCF_000336935.1 Halococcus salifodinae DSM 8989
GGCTGCGACGGTTCAAGCATCACTACAACTACGATCGACCGAATCAAGCGCTCGATGGACGAACACCCGTCGAAGAGGTTCTCAACTAGACAGTGCCCCATACGAGAACTGATTGCCCGATCGACAATAAACCCTTGCCGATCTCACACATTCTCGGTGCGTGATCTCGAACCACGGCTGGTGTTCTCGACTGCGACGCCTCTCCCGGGACAGCAGGTGAGTATCGGTCCGAGAGGCGACGTATCCTGCGAACGGCACGACCAGCACACCTTCTCGCGATCTCACTCGCCGATTTCATCCCGTACTGAGCCCGCGACCCGGCCCTCGGTCACGGCCGCGATCCGGCGCTGTTCGAAAACCGATCGCGCGCTCGTCGCGGCCTCGGAATCGACGTGGAAATCGAGACCGGGATACGAAACGTCGGTCAGCACGAGCGGTGCGGCGGGCGCGGGACCAACGCCCTCGGGGCCCGAAAGCGGTGTGGGCGAGAGCACCCGTCCGATTTTCGAGAGCGGGGCTGCGCCCGTCGCCACGTCTCGGACGAGTGCGACGATCCGCCGGACGAGCTGGCGCGAGAAACCGCCCGCACGGAGTTCGATCACGAGAAACTCGCCGTCGGGTTCGATCGCCGGCTCGAGCGTCCGGACGGTCCCGCTGTCGTCGAGTGTGAGGTTGTGCAAATCGTGCTCACCGGCGAGCACCGACAGCGCCTCGCGCGCCCGGTCGACGTCGGCAGCAGGCGCGTGGAGGTGGTAGGTGTAGGTCCGAGCCGTGGCGTCGTGGGTGGCGTGAAACTCCGCTGGAGCCTCGGCCGACGCCCACGCCCGGATCGTCGCCGGGAGTTCGCCGTTCAGCGCCGCGGGGGTGAGCCACTCGGGGCACTCGAACGCCACCGTCTGTGCGACCGCCGACACCCCACGATCGGTTCGGCCCGCGGCGGCGTACGCCGGTGGTTTGTCGGCGGCTGCGTCGAGCACGTCCAACTCGCGAAGCCCATTGAAAACAGCATCCTCGACGGTCGGGACGTCGGGCTGGCGCTGGAAGCCATAGTACGGCTGGCCGTCGTACGCCACTCGGAACGCGCGCAGCCCGCGACCGTCATTGCCCATCAGGCGAGGTCGTCGTACGTCGGCCGCTCGCGCTCGCCGGGGAACCCCTCGACCGGGACCTGGGTCTGCTCGCCCGATTCCATGTCCTTCACCGTGACTTCGCCCTCCGCGAGGTCCTGTTCGCCCACGATCACCACGGTCTCGGCGTTGATGGAATCGGCGTACTCCAGCTGCGCGCCGAAGCTCCGGTCCGCGACGTCGGTCTCGACGACGTGGCCCTGTTCGCGGAGATCGCGAACCACGCGGGCGGCCGTCGGGCGGGTGTCGCCGACCTGGAGGACGTAGTAGTCGGTCGCGATCGTCTCCTCGGGCCAGACGCCCGCGCGCTGACAGAGCAGCGAGAGTGGCGCGAGTCCCGGTGCGACGCCGACCGCGGGCATCGACTGGCCGCCGAACCCTTCGATCAGATCGTCGTACCGGCCGCCACCGAACACTGATCGACTCACCTCACCCGTGGAGTCGAAACACTCGAACACCACTCCCGTATAGTAGTCCAACCCGCGGGCGGTGTCGAGCGAGAGCGTGCAGTACTCGCGCGCGCCGAGGTCATCGGCCGCATCGAGCACGTTCCGAAGGTTCGTGACCGCGCTCTCGACCTGTGCCGAACCGGCGAACGACACGAGATCGTCGAGATCGTCCTCCGAGGTGTCGAGCAGTCCGTCGAACTCCTCGGCCTGACTGTCCGAGAGTCCCGCGTCAGCGAGGAGACGGTAGTACTCGGGGGATTCGAGCTTTTCGCGCTTGTCGACCGCTCGGATCGCGGCCTGGGTGTCGATCTCGCCCTCGAACGATTCGAGCAACCCACCGAGAACGTCACGGTGGCTCACCCGGAAGTCGAAGTCCTCGCTCGTGAGGCCGAGTTCGGTGAGCGCGTCCGCGGCGTACGCGAGCACCTCGGCGTCGGCTGTCGGCTCCGCCGAGCCGAAGACATCGACGTTGGTCTGGTAGAACTCCCGGAATCGGCCCTGCTGCACCTGCTCGTACCGCCAGAACGGCCGAGTCGAGAACCATTTCACGGGCTTTGCGAGCTCCTGCTGTTTGGCGACCACCATCCGCGCGACCGTTGGTGTGAGTTCCGGCGTCATCGCCACGTCGCGGCCGCCCTGGTCGGTGAAGGAGTAGAGCTCCTCTTCGATCTCCGCGCCGCTTTTGTCGACGTACATCTCGGTGCGTTCGAGGGCCGGCGTCCCGACCTCGCGGAACCCATAGCGCGCGGCGGTCTCTTCGAGCGTGTCGATGACCGCTCGCCGCGCGCTCATCTCGCCCGGATAGAAATCACGAAACCCCTTGGTGCGGTCGTACATACTGTCGGTTAGCGGTATTCGTGTATTGACGCTTGCGAAAGACCGAACGGCGGTCGCCACGCTTCGACGGCAAGAACGACAAACAGCTGACCGACAGTATGCCGGCGAGTGGCGAGCCGTGGTTGAAGCCTTCCGGTCCTTCCGATGGCTCGTTTCGGCGTGCTTCTATCGGCGCTTGATGTCGAAGCTCTGCTGGTCGGGTTTGAGCTCCTGGAGGAGCTCGCGCATCTGATCCTCGTCGATTTTGTCGCCGAGCCGGCCGCTGCGCGCGAGCGCGATCACCTGCTGTTCGACCTGCTCGCCGAAGTCGGGTTTGCTCATCTTGACCGAGTTGAGCCGCTTGCGCGCGCCGTCGGTGAGATGCTGGCGGAGCTGGGCCTTCTTCTGAGCCTCGGCCTGTTCCTGCTGGGCCTTCATCGCCTCCTCGCGGTCGCCGCCCTCCCCGCCCTGCTGTTCTTGAAGCTGTTCGAGCTTTTCCTGACGGAGCTCTTCGAGTTCGTCGTCGGATGAGCCGCTCATACGTCATAGTACGGCTACCCGAACAAAAACCCGGCGGACGCCGCAGCACGATTCCCGCTTTCCCGTCGCCCGTTCGGATCGAAATTCACGAACTCACGTGAACTCGTGAATTTCTCACCGATTCAGCGTATGGATCGCCTTCCCCTGGGCGTTCTCGACGGCCTCCATCACGGCCTCGCCGAGCGTCGGATGGGTGTGGATGGTCGCGGCGACGTCTTCGAGGGTGGCCCCCATCTCGATCGCCAATCCAAATTCGGCGATCATCTCGGAGGCCTCGGGCGCGACGATCTGCGCGCCGAGGATGAACCCCGCGTCGTCGTCGGCGACCACGCGAACGAATCCCTCGCTTTCGCCGAGCGTGAGCGCGCGCCCGCTCGCCTGCATCGGCATCTCGCCGACGACCGGCGAGAACCCCGCCTCCTCGGCCTCGCTCTCGGTCATCCCCACGGTCCCGATCTCGGGGTCGGTGAACACCGCGGCGGGCACGGATTGGTAGTCGAGTGCGGCGGGTTCGCCCGCGATCACTTCGGTGGCGACCTCACCCTCTTTCATCCCTTTGTGGGCGAGCATCGGCTCGCCGGCGACGTCGCCGACCGCGAAGACGTGCTCGACGTCGGTTCGCGCGCGGTCGTCGGTGTCGAGGAACCCGCCCTCGCTCGGTTCGAGGCCCACCGCGTCGAGATTCAGCGTGTCGGTCACGGGTTCGCGCCCGACCGCGACGAGGGCCTTCTCCGCGCCGAATTCGGCGATCTCGCCGTCCTCGTTCTCGGTCATGACGGTGATCCCGCCGCCCGATTCCTCCCACTCGCTCGCGGCCTCGCCGAAGTGGAAATCGATCCCGAACTCCTCGGCCCGGCTCTTGACGACGCGCGCGACGTCGTCCTCGTAGGCCGGGAGCGCCGAGTCGAGCATCTCCACGATGGTGACGTCGGTGCCGAGCTTCGCGAAAACAGTAGAGAGTTCCATTCCGATGTAGCCTGCGCCGACGACCACGAGGCTCTCGGGAACCTCATCGAGCGCGAGCGCGTCGCGCGAGGAGATGATGTGTTCGCCGTCGAACTCGAAGTTCGGGACCTCGATCGGGCGCGAGCCGGTGGCGACGATGGCGTGCTCGAACTCGATGGATTCCGAACCCTGGCCCTCGCCGCTGTGGGCGACTCGCACGGTGTTCTCGCCCGCGAACTCCGCGCGCCCCTCGACGAGATTCACGCCGTTGGCCTTGCAGAGCTTCTCGACGCCGCCGGTGAGCTGGTCGACGATCTCGTCCTTCCAGCCCACCATCGCGCTCAGGTCCACGGCAGGGTCGGCGTGGATGCCCATCGCCTCGGCCTCGCTCGCGTCGTGGGCGACGTCGGTCGCCGAGATCAGCGCCTTCGAGGGGATGCAGCCGTGGTTCAGGCAGGTCCCGCCGTAGGCCTCTTTCTCGACCAGCGTAACGTCGAGGTCCAGCTGGCCGGCGCGGATGGCGGCGACGTAGCCGCCAGGCCCCGCGCCGATGATCAGTACGTCCGTTCCGGTTGTCACGTCGCCAACGACCATGCACGGCAAAACTCGCCGCTGCGTGAAAAACCAGGTGGGTTTCGCCGAGCGCTCGCCGATGTCGCTCACGCGCTCTCGATGGTCGCTGTCGCGTTCGTGAGCCGCGACATCGCCGTCTCGCAGCGCTCGATGCGCTTGTGGCGGGCGCATGGGCGCTCACCGGGCTGTGGGCAGCCGAACACGAGTGAACGGCGGAAAAACAGCGAGCGTCGGGCGCTATTCGAGCAGCAGTCGGTTCGGGTGTTCGAGGTACTCCTCGACCTTGTTCGTGAACTGCGCGGCGATCGCGCCGTCGAGAACCCGGTGATCGAACGAGAGCGAGACCGTCATCACGTGCCGGGGAACGACTTCGCCGTCGACGACGCGCGGCTTCTCCTTGATCGCGCCGAGCGCGAGGATCGCGACCTCGGGGTGATTGACGATCGGGGTGGCGTACTCGCCGCCGATCGCGCCGACGTTGGTGATGGTGAACGTCCCGCCCTGCATCTCCTCGCGCGCGATCGAGCGCTCGCGGGCCTTCTCGACCAGCTCGTTCATCTCCGAGGCGAGCCCGAGCAGGGTCTTGTTGCCGGCGTCGTCCACGACGGGAACCATCAGCCCCGCGTCGGTCGCGGTCGCCACGCCGACGTTGTAGTACTTCTTCTGGACGATCTCTTCGCTTTCCTCGTCGAGCATCGCGTTCACCATCGGGAACTCCCGGAGCGCGGCGACGCAGGCCTTCATTACAAATGGCATGTACGACAGCGAGATGCCGCGCTCGGCCGCGACCTCCTTCAGCTCCCCGCGAGTCTCGACCAGTTCCGTGACGTCGACCTCGTCGTGGTGGGTGACGTGGGGTGCGGTGAACTTCGAGGCCTCCATCTGCTGGCCGATGGTCCGGCGCATCCCACGATACGGGATCCGTTCTTCCTGTGCTCCCGCCTCGCCCGCCGCGACCGCGGCCGTGTCGGCCGCCTGGGCCTCCTGCTGGGCCTCGGCGTACGCCTCGACCGCCTCGGGCGCGACGAACGCCTCGCCGTCGCGCTCCTCGTCGGTCGGCACGTCGTCGATGTCGACACCCGCCTCCTCGGCGAGTTGTCGCGTTGCGGGTGCGGCGAGGGTGCGGTCGCGGTTCGCCCCCGACGGCGCGGACGCCTGAGCAGCACTCGCTCCGCTGGCGGCCGCTCCACCGCTTTCGCCGGCTGTGCCTGCTTCACCGGAGACGTCCGAGACGGCCGACGTGACCTCATCTCCGCTCGTTCCGTCATCCCCGCCTGCTCCGCCCGCCCCGCTCGCGCCGCTCTCGGCGGCCGCGCGGACGTCGTGATCGCTTACCCGACCGCCGGGACCCGATCCCTCGACGGTCGTGATGTCGACCCCCTGTTCGCGCGCGAGTCGGCGTGCGCTCGGCGCGGCGAAGACCCGTCCATCGGCGGTTGACATTTCGCCGTCCTGGTCCGTCTCTGCACTCGCCTCGTCCGCCGTCCCGGCGTCGGGACCGGTCTCGGTCGCGGTGTCAGTTCGGGTCTCGGTCGACTCTTCTTGGCTCGTCGTGTCCGTTTCGTCCTCGTCTTCGCCCTCCACGGCGAACGTGATGATGACGTTGCCGACGGGCACCATCTCGCCCTCCTCGGCAAGGATCTCCTTCACGCTGCCGTTCACCGGCGAGGGGACGTCGACTACTGCCTTGTCGGTCTCGACCTCCGCGACCGGCTGGTCCTCCTCCACTGCGTCGCCCGGCTCGACCAGCCACGACACGATCTCGCCCTCGGCGACGCCCTCGCCGACGTCGGGCAGCTTGAACTCGCGCACCATCTAAAACTCCGCAGCCTCCCGGATTCCGTCGGTGATCCGTGCCGCCTCGGGGAGGTAGTAGTCCTCCAGCGCGTACAGCGGGAACGGCGTATCGAAGCCCGTGACGCGCTTGATCGGGGCTTCCTGATACATGAGCGCCTCCTCCTGGATCGTCGAGGTGATCTCGCCGGCGAGCCCCCCTGTCTTGGGGGCCTCGTGGACCACCGCCGCTCTCCCGGTTTTCTTGAACGATTCGAGGATGGTCTCCTCGTCGAGCGGTGAAAGGGTACGAAGGTCGACCACTTCCGCGTCGATCCCCTCCTCGGCGAGGTCCTCGGCGGCCTCGATGGTCGGTCGGGTCATCGCGCCCCACGTGAACACCGACACGTCAGAGCCCTCCCGGCGGACCGCAGCCTCGCCGAGCGGAACAGTATATGAGTCGTCGGGAACCTCCTCACGGAACGCGCGGTAGATGAGCTTGGGTTCGAGGAACATCACGGGGTCGGGATCGCGGATCGCCGACGCGAGCATCCCCTTGGCGTCGTACGGCGTCGACGGGATCGCGACCTTGAGGCCCGGTTCGTGCACGAAGAACGCCTCCTTCGACTCGGAGTGGTGTTCGGGCGCGCGGATCCCGCCGCCGTACGGCGCGCGGATCACCATCGGACAGGTGTAGCGACCGCGAGAGCGGGTCCGGAGCCGGGCGGCGTGGCTCACGATCTGGTCGAATCCCGGGTAGATGAACCCGAGGAACTGGATCTCGGGCACCGGCCGGAGGCCGTACGCCGACATCCCGACCGCCGTCCCGATGATCCCCGATTCGGCGAGCGGCGTGTCGATCACCCGATCGCCGCCGAACTCGTCGTAGAGCCCCTGGGTCGCGCGGAACACCCCTCCATTTTTCCCGACGTCCTCGCCCATCACGAGCACGTCGTCGTCCCGATCCATCTCGCCGTACAGCCCGTCCCGGACGGCCTGCACGAGCGTGAGATCTTGGCTCTCTCCCTCCACGTCCGCCTGTTGTGCTTCACTCATAGTTATCGTTATTCGAGAAGTTCGTCGTCGCCGTGGCTGTCGCGCAGCCGTTCGAGGTAGCGTCGCTGCTCTTCGAGGCGTTTCGGCATGTCCGCGTAGACGTGGGCGAACATTTCCTCGGGCTCGGGCCGGTCGTACGCCTCGGCGGCGTCGATCGCATCGGCCACTTCGTCCTCGATCTCGCTCTCGATCTCGTCGATCCGTTCGTCGTCGAGATGCCCCTCGTTCACGAGGTAGGTTTCGAGCCGGGGAATCGGGTCCTTCGCCTTCCACTCCTCGACTTCCTCGTCGTCGCGGTAGACCGAGGGATCGTCGGCGGTGGTGTGGGCACCGTAGCGGTACTGGACCGCCTCGATCATCGTCGGGCGAAGCTGGTCCTCGTCGGGGTCCTTCGCCTTCTCGATCGCTCGTCGCGTGACCTCATACACCGCGAGCGGGTCCATCCCGTCGACCTGGATGCCCTCGAACCCGTAGGCGTCGGCCTTCTGGGCCAGGGTGGCGCTCGCGGACTGGCGTTCGCGGGGAACCGAGATCGCCCACTGGTTGTTGTTACAGAAGAAGATGTTCGGGGTGTCGAACACCCCAGCGAAGTTCAGGGCTTCGTGGAAGTCGCCCTCGCTCGTCGCGCCGTCGCCGAAGTAACAGAGGAACGCCTTGTTCTCGCCCTTGAGTTTCGAGGCCCACGCCGCACCGGTGGCGTGGGGGAGCTGGGTCGCGATCGGCACCGCGGGCGTGAAGATGTTGGCGTCGTCTTCGCCGTAGCCGACCTCGTGACCCATCCAGTAGAGCAGGGTGCGCTCCAGGGAGAACCCCCGGATCATCGACGCGCCGTGCTCGCGATAGCTCGGGAACAGCCAGTCCTCCTCGGCGAGCGCGTGGGCGCTGCCGACCTGTGCGCCCTCCTGACCCGACAGTGGGGGATAGGTTCCCATTCGACCCTGTCGCTGGAGGGAGACGGCGCGCTGGTCGAAGTGGCGAACCAGGCGCATCTCGCGATACATCCCCACGAGGGTCTCCTCGTCGAGGTCGGGCGGCTCCACGCCCTCGCGTACCTCGCCGTCCTCGTCGAGGATCCCGAAGCGCTCGCCGGGGTCGCGCTGTAGCGTACTCACGGGCAAAGCCACCTCGCTGACATACCAACCGACTCGGACGCCTGGGTTATATCCCTTTTGTAAATGACTTTCCGTGACCGCCAATCTTGCCAGTCACGTCCGGATAGTTGCTGTTCGTCCGATTTTTGGCCGGAAAAACGACGATCGTTGTTCCCGATCGCAACGAGCGCGATCGGGTATCGCCACCCCCGAGCGCGACCGATCGTGGGCGTTCTCTTCGGATGCTTACGCCGACCGCGAGGCGGCGCGCGCCGTCGTCCGCGCCTCCTCGACCGACCGCCCTTCTCGAACCACGCTCTCGACGAACAGCTCGCCCGCCTTGTACGACGACCGCACCATCGGGCCGCTGGCACAGTAGAGGAAATCGAGGTCGTCCTCGGCGACCGCGCGCCACGTCTCGAACTTGTCGGGGTGGACGTACGAGCCGACTTCCAGATGGCTCCGCGAGGGCTGGAGATACTGACCCAGCGTCACGACGTCGACGTCTGCCTCCCGGAGATCGGTGAGCGTCTGGTACACCTCGTGATCGTACTCGCCGAGGCCGAGCATGATCGAGGTCTTGGTGTAGATGTCGGACTCGCGTTCGACCTGTTCGAGCACCGAGAGCGACTGTTCGTAGTTCGCCCGGCGGTCCCGGATGGGCCACTGGAGGCGCTCGACGGTCTCGATGTTGTGCGCGATCACGTCGGGTTCCGCGTCGATGATCTGCCGGACACAGTCGGGATCGCCCTGGAAGTCGGGGATCAGGACCTCGACGAGGATCTCGGGGTCGCGCTGCTTGATCGCCTCGATGGTCCGGGCGAAGTGGGCCGCACCCTGATCGTCGAGGTCGTCGCGGTCGACCGACGTGAGAACGACGTAGTCGAGCCCGATCTCCGCCACCGCTTCGGCGACGTTGTCGGGTTCGTCGGGATCGAGCGGCTCCATTCCGCCAGTCTCGACGTCACAGAAGTTACAGCCGCGCGAGCATCGCTCGCCCATCAGCATGAACGTCGCGGTGCCCGGACCGCTGCCGGCCCCATCTCCTCCGGACCAGCACTCGCCCATGTTGGGGCAGTTGGCCTCCTCGCAGACGGTGTGAAGGTCGCGCTCGCGGAGCGTGCGCTTGATCTCGGTGAATCGCTCCCCCGAGGGCGGTCGGGTCCTGAGCCAGTCGGGCTTGCGCGCGCGACTCATTGCTTGCACTCGGGACCGCGCCGGCAAAAGCGTGGGGTTCGCCGATGCGCGCGAGATCGATGCGACGATGGCCGCGAGGCGCGCCGATCTTCGACGACTTCGATGCGTCGAGGTCGGGGCAAAATTAATCACCGGTACCGTACACACCTACTCACGACACTATGTTCGACCTCTCGCCCGAGGAGATCACCGAGGGCTCGCTGCCGCGCGCGCTCGTCGTGCTCGCCGCCCCGCTTCTCGTCCAGAACCTCGTTTTGGTCGTTCAGCAGGCGGTCGATCTGTTCTGGCTCGGTCGGCTGAGTTCAGCCGCGGTCGCTGCCGTGGGCCTTGCACTCCCGGTGGTCGGGTTGATCTTCTCACTGATCATCACCGCCCCGTACGTGGGCACCCAGGTACTCGTCTCTCAGCGGATCGGCGGTGAGGACGTTCCCGCGGCGCGGCGGACCGCCGCTACGGGGCTGGGTCTCGCGCTCGTACTCGGGGTCGGCGGCGGTGCGGTCCTCTGGGCCGTCGCGCGCCCGCTGACCGAACTTCTCACGCTCGCCCAGGGAGGTGCTGGCGGCGAAGTGACACGGCTCGCGACCGTCTATCTCGGGGTGCTCGCGCTCGGGCTTCCTTTCGCCGCCGCGAGCGACGCTGTCGAGGGCGCATTCATCGGGTGGGGCGACTCGCGCGCACCGCTTTTCATCTCGGTTGCCACCGTGGCGGTGAACCTCGCGCTTGATCCCGTCCTGATCTTCGGATGGGGGCCTGCACCCGCCCTCGGGGTCCAGGGCGCGGCGCTCGCCACGATCGCGGGCTACACCGCAGGGTTCGCGCTCGCGCTCGGCCTCGCGCTCGCCGGCCGCAACGGCGGGATCTACTCGCGTGCGGCCGCGACGTTCGACACGGACGAACTCCGCGAACTCTTGGACGTCGGCGCGCCGGTCGCGGGTCAGGGCGCGGTCAGACAGGTCGTTCGGGTGGTGATCGTCGTGGTTGCGTTCGCCGCCGGCGGTGCGGCGGGACTCGCGGCGTACACCGTCGGCGCGCGGATCGCGTCGATCGCGTTCGTTCCGGCCCAAGGGCTCCAGCAGGCCACCCAGAGCGTCGTCGGGCAGAACCTCGGGGCCGAGCTGCCGGACCGCGCGCGGCGTGCGACCTACCTCGGGGTAGCGATCGCGGCCGTCGGTCTCGGCGTGATCGGTGTGATCCAATGGTTCGTGCCGGGCGCGATCGCCACCGCGTTCGCTCCGGAACTCACCGACCGCGCGCTCTCGTTCTCGGTCGAGTATCTCAGAATTCTC
Organism: Halococcus salifodinae DSM 8989; assembly: GCF_000336935.1. NCBI lineage: Archaea > Methanobacteriati > Methanobacteriota > Halobacteria > Halobacteriales > Halococcaceae > Halococcus > Halococcus salifodinae. The sequence goes on from NZ_AOME01000075.1 coordinate 10,854, forward strand.
GCGTACGGCTACCCCGCGATCGGGGTGGCGTACATCTTCGAGGCGGGCTTCAACGGTGCGCGCCGCACCCGGACGAGCTTCGTCGCGACGATCCTCCAGTTCTGGGCCGTCCGGCTCCCGATCGCTGCCGGGGCTGGCGTGCTGTTGGGCGTCGGTATCGACGCGGTGTTCTGGGCGGTCACGATCTCGAACGTCGCGGCTGCGATCGGGCTCGCGCTTTACTACCGCTACGAGACGTCGAGCGGGATGCTCCAGCGCGCGACCGAACGCGCCACCGCCGCGGACTGAATGCCGGGCGATCACTGATTACGCCGGGCGGCGAACGTTCGCTCATGAGCGCGCCGGCAGCGTCCACGGGACGACTCCGACGGGGGTGGAACTACTATCGACGGTATACCAAGCACCGAACGGGAATCCATGCGGCAGCGACGGCCGCCCTCACCGTGTTTGGCCTCCTCGCGTACTTCGAGCGTGGGTTCGTTTTCGTCGCGATCGCGGCGTACCTCCTGCCGCCGATCTACCTCTTCCTCACTGGCGACGACCTCGCTGGCGACGAACGAACGGAGGCCCGCGCTGATCGGGACACACGGAACAGCGCCGTCGAGGACGCCGACGCGGATGCGGACGGCACCGACGGCGACGCCGACACTGATTCGGATGGCAGGGATACCGACACCGACTCGGACGGCACGGACGCGGATACTGACACCGACGGTATCGATACCGATTCGGATTCGGACGGGTAGTCACCTCTCGCCCTGAACGGCTCTTCTGACTACCTGTGGGTGTTCCCAGCTGCGTCACCGAGACGGATCGAGCGCCTGAGCGACGGGTAAGGAAACGCCTTTGACCGCTCCACTCACATCGTCGAGGTACGTGATTACCGCCGTCTCGCTCCGCTCACGACGTGTTCGTCGCACTCGCTTCCGATGAACGCCGTTGCTTCACTTCGTCCGCAACGAGCTCACGACGATCGCCTCCGGAGGCGATCGCCGTGAACGTCGCCGAGGCCGTCCCCGCGTTCGCCGACGCGTTCGCCTTCGAGTCGTTCAACCGGATGCAGCGCGAGGCGCTCCCGGCGATCCTGGAGGGCGACGAGAACGTGGTCGCGAGCGCGCCCACGGCATCGGGGAAGACCGCGCTCGCCGAACTCGCCATCTGCAAGTGTCTCGACGCGGGTGGCACAGCCCTCTTCATCGCGCCGCTGCGCGCGCTCACCAACGAGAAGGAGTCCGAGTGGGAGCGCTTCGAGGACCTCGGCTACTCGGTGTACGTCGTCACCGGCGAGCGCGATCTCAACCCTCGCCGAGCGGAGCGCGCGGACATCCTCGTGATGACTCCCGAGAAAGTCGACTCGGCCACCCGGAAACACGACTCCCCCAGATACGGGTTCATCACCGACGTCGCGTGCTGTGTGATCGACGAGGTCCACCTGCTCGACTCCGAGCGCCGGGGGAGCGTGCTCGAAGTCACGATCTCGCGGCTCCGACGCCTCTGCGACCCCCGGATCGTCGCGCTCTCGGCCACGATGCCAAACGTCGACGAGGTCGCCGATTGGCTCGACGCGCCCCCCGAGTCGACGTTCGATTTCGACGAGGAGTATCGCCCCGTCGAACTCGAAGCCGACGTTCGAACGTACACCCACGGCGAGAACGCCTTCGCCGACAAGTACCGCCGGCTGTACCGCGCGCTCGATCTCGCCGAGGAGCACATCCGCGACGACGGCCAGGCCCTCGTCTTCGTCGCCTCCCGGCAGGATACCGTCCGTGCGGCCGAGAAGGCCCGGGACGAACTTGCCTCGCGAGACATCCCGATCGGCGCACGCGGCGACTACGATTTCCACACCGAGACCCAAGTTTTGGAGAACCAGACGCTCCGGAACTCGGCGCTCGACGGCGTTGCCTTCCACCACGCCGGCCTCTCGAAATCCGACAAGGATCACGTCGAGGAGTGGTTCCGGCAGGGAAAGATCCAACTCCTCTTCTCGACCTCGACGCTCGCATGGGGCGTCAACCTCCCCGCCCGGTGTGTCGTGATTCGGGACACGAAGTATCACGACCCGTTGGAGGGCGAGGTCGATATGAGTCCGCTCGACGTGCTCCAGATGCTCGGGCGCGCGGGCCGGCCCGGCTACGACGACGCGGGCTACGCCCACGTGGTCTGTGACGGGAGCGACGCCGAGAAGTATCGTCGTCTGCTCCGCGACGGGAAGGAGATCGAATCCCATCTCACCGCGGACCTCGACACCCATCTCAACGCCGAAATCGCGATGGGCACGATCGGCGACGTCGGCGACGTGATGGACTGGCTCGAAACCACGTTCGGGTTCGTTCGTGCGCGGAGCAGTTCGAACCCCGACGCGGTCGAGGAGCTTCGCGAACAGGTCCGCGAGACCCTTACCGAACTCCAAGAGCGTGGATTCGTCGCAACCGACGACCTCCGAGTGTCGGCCACCCCGCTCGGAACGCTCGCCTCCGCGTACTACCTTCGACTCCCGACCGCGAGCCGGTTCGGGGATCTCACGGGGACCGATCCCGACACCGACGAAATTCTCGCGACCGTCGCCGCCAGCGCGGAGTTCGACAGCGTGAACGCGCGCCAGGCCGAGCGCGACGCCATCGACGATGTGCTCGGCTCTCGGGGAAAGGATCTCGACTCGGGCACCCGGAAGGTGCTCGCGATCCTCGACGCCAGCACGCATGGTTCGACCCCCACCGAACTCCAGAGCGATGCGTGGGTCATCCGGCAGAACGCGCTCCGGCTGCTCGCGGCGCTTCGGGCGTTCCTCGATCGGTTCGGTGGGCCACGCGAGGCGAACCGCGCGAGTCGGGTGGCCGCGCGCGTCGAGAACGGCGTGAGCGAGGACGCCGCCGCACTCACCGCGATCGACGGCGTCGGGCCGGGTCGGGCGAGCAAACTCGCTGGCGAGGGTATCGAGACGCCCGCCGCCCTCGTCGCCGCTGGCACTGCGGGGCTCGTCGACGCCGGACTGAGCGAGGGCGTCGCCGAGCGCGTCATCGAGAGCGCACGCGAGTTGCCCCGTATCGACATCGAGTGGGATGAGTTCCCCGAGCGGATCGCTCGCGGCGAGAACGACCCTCGCGAAGTCACGGTCACGAACCACGCTGGTGGCGCGCGCGCCGGCATCCGTGTCACGGTGAACGACGTCGAGATGACCGCGACCGACGCCTATCTCGGCAACGAGACGGTGCCCGTTCCGGTGTTCGGTGGCGACCCCGATACGCTCACCTTCGCCGTCGAGGTGATCTTCCCCGAACTCCCACTTGAGCCGGTCACCGAAACCAGAACTGTGTGGGTCGATTGATCCGTCAGCGCCGGCCGTGACCGCTCGTGGTGTGATTCTCTCGATCACGCACACATCAACAGCGGCGGTGCCCAACCGATCCGAATAGCGGGTGATCGAGCCGTACGTGGCTGCTGTGCGGTCGTCTGCGGTGGCGCGCGGAGAGCGCGCTGCGGTGGGGAAGCGCGCTCGCGCGCGAGGGATGAACGAAGCGAGCGGAGCGAGTGAAGTGAATCGGCTGGGGAGGAACGTGGTGTGGTACGGTTTGCGGGGCGGTGGCGGTATCTCATTCGTGTCGGCATTCGCAGTCGGCGGATCGAACAGAACCACTCAGTCGTCGATGACGGTATAGAAAGCATACATCGTGAGGAAGATGGCGGTCATGCCCAGTATCGCACCGACGCCGGCAGTGGGGCTTCCGGTGAGAAGGAATCCAACAACCAGCACGAACAGCACCAGCCCAACGAGCACGCCGAGATGTCTGAGGGCCGATCTCGTACCCTCGTGTCTTTCATTCATTGTACTTCCACAGCAGCCGTCAAAAATAACCACTGTGTCGGTTCGCTGTAAAAACCGATATCTCTCCCCGGACTCACTGCGCGAGCAGCGTTGCTCTGAGCTCTTGGGGGCCGTCGACCACCGTATCCGCCGCCGCGAGGTCGAGCTCCTTCGCGTCCGCACCGCGATAGCCGATGCAGGTCATCTCGGCCGCCGTGGCCGACGCCACGCCGTGTGTCGAGTCCTCGACCGCGACGCACTTCGTGGGATCGACACCGATCTCGTCGGCTGCGTGACGGTAGACGTGGGGTTCGGGCTTGCCAGGCCCGTCGACCTCCTCTGCCGAAACGGTCGCGTCGAACTCCTGCAGATCGAACCGCTCACACACCAGATTGATCCATTCGGGCGGCGAGGAGGAGACGATCGCGAGGCGCGCCCCGCGATCCCGGAGTGTGCCACAGAGGTCGCGAAAGCCGTCCATGAGCACGGCGCGCTCGGTGTACACCTCGTGGGCGGCCTCCTCGTAGATCCCGAGGAACTCCTCGCGACCGACGGTCACGCCGTACTCGTCGTCGAGGTAGTCGTAGACCTCGCGGTAGTTCATCCCGGTGATCTCGCTGGCCTGGAGGTCGGGGACGCCCGCCGCTGGGAAGATCCGCTCCTCCTCGATGTCGGCCCAGTAGCGCTCGGAATCGACGATCACCCCGTCCATATCGAACAGTACTGCGTCCATGAGCGCGCTACTCGCAGCCCCGGCAAAGCGCTTCCCGTTCGATCCCACCGGCGAAGGTTTACGACCGAAGCCGGGGCCACCCCGGGCCATGTCCGACGGCATCCGGGTGTTCGCCGGCGACTGCACGATCACTACCGAGGGCGACCGAGCCCGCGAGCAGCGCGGCGATGTCGTGGTGGTGATCAAACCCGACGACACGGTGTTGGTCCACGACCGCGACGGCTTTCGACCTGTTGCGTGGCTCACCCGCCCCGAGACGCTCGCCTACGACGGGACGAGTACCGACGACTTTTCGCTCACTGCCATCGACGGCGATTCGCGTCTCCGGGTCGTCACCAACGATCGATACGGACTCGCGCGCTACCCAGTCTCCGCCGCCGGCGCGCCGGCCGGGAGGTGTCCTGACTGCAACGGCGCGCTCGTCCGCGCGGACGGCGCGGTGACGTGTCTCGACTGCGAGGCACAGTACGGCCTGCCGGCGGGTGCGGACGTGCTCGACGCCCCCTGCGAGGCGTGTGGCCTCCCGACGATGCGCGCCGAGCGCGGGCGCGCGTTCACGCTCTGTATCGACCGCGAGTGCGAGTCACTTGACGACGCAGTGAAAGCCACGTTCGACCGTGCGTGGGACTGTTCCGACTGTGGCGGCGATCTCCGGGTGATCCGCGAGGGCCACCTCCTCGCAGGCTGCGACAACTACCCCGACTGTGAGACCGCCTTTTCCTTCCCGACCGGCGTGGTCGACGGCGAGTGTGACTGTGGACTGCCCGAATTCGCGACACCCAGCGGGAACCGGTGTCTCGACGCGACCTGCGAGCACGCCGCCTGAGTTCGGTCTGGCCCTACTGACGCGCCCGGACCGGCGGACCACAGCCCCTATGTCGACCAACGATCCGATACAGGGTATGGAGGGACGGCTCGACGGCGATGTCGTTCGTGTCGGTGGCGACGCTCGCCAGCGGTACTACGATTCTAGTGGATACGGTCGGCCCACAGGCGAGGGAGTCGCGCTCGCACCGGTCGAGGCCGCCCACCTGCTCTTTCGCGGCGATCTCGACGCGGTCGACGGGATGGGATTTCGGAAATTCCTCAGCGTCGAAGACCGCCTCGTCGTCCGATTCCTGGTCTACAAGGACTTCCGCGAGCGCGGGTTCTACCTCTCTCCTGTGCGTGAAGGCTGGATCGACGCCGACGACCTCGCGCACGACGACTCCACCGCCGCCGACCACGACCGCAGTACGGACGGCCCGCGCGCCGATCTCGTCGTCTATCCGCAGGGCAAGGGGCCGTGGGACGACGAGATTGCCTACCGGGTCCGGATCGTCGGCGAGCGCGAATCGATCCGGACGTCGAGTCTCGGGCGGTGCGTCCTCGCGGTCGTCGACGAGGAGAGCGAGATCACCTACCTCGACACCACCCGTCCCGCCATCGACGGATCGACGACGGACGACCTGCCGACGAACGTTGCGGGCGATCTCCTCGCCGATCGCGCGATCCTCTGGAACCCACCCGACGAACTGTACGAGGCGGCCTTTTACGGTCAGCGCCTCGCCGGCCGCGGGGCCGAGGGCGGTCCGCTCCAGCTCTCCCTGGTCGAGACCGCCTTCCTCCTCGGCGAGGGCACGATCGACCTCGGGGTCGACCTCGCCGCGGTCGTCGAACGCGGCCGGCGGGTCGAGGGCGAGCGTTTCGACCGCCGGCTCGCGGTGTACACGGCGCTCCGCGAGGCAGGCCTCGTCCCGAAGACTGGCTTCAAGTTCGGGGCTGATTTCCGGACCTACGCCGACGTCGAGAGCGTCGATTCCCTCGGCCACTCCGAGCGACTCGTCCGGGCGCTGCCCGCGGACCACGCGTTCGCGCCGCGTGAGCTCTCGCTCGACGTTCGGCTCGCCGGCGGGGTTCACAAACGCATGACGTTCGCACTGACGACCCCAACCGGCGAGATCGACTGGCTCGCCGTCGAGCGGCTCACGCCCTGATGGGTCAGAGTTTCGGAACGTACACTAGCGGAGCGTGGTGCCACGCCCACCGCACGTCGGGTCGGTCGGCGACTGTGAACGCGCTTCGTGGCCACGTCCCGAGCGTCTCGTAGATCCGTTCGCGGGAGAGCACGCTGTCGCCGTCGAGCAGCGCGCCGAATCGCTCGGTGTACTGGTCGGGATCGAACACGAACGGGTGGTCGGCGTTGTCGTGCGGGTCGTCGGCGGCGACGAGACAGAACTCGCGGGCGGCGCGGTTCATGTAGTTGCACACGAGCGCGCCGCCCGGTGCGACCGCCGCATAGAGGTTCTCCAGTGCTTGCTCCACATCCCGCACGTACTGGAGCGTGAAGTACGCAAACACGACACCGAACTCACGGTCGGGAGTGAATTCCGGGAGCGTCGTCTGTTCGAACCGGACGTTCTCGACCCCCTCTCGTGCGGCGCGGTCGCGGTTCCGTTCGACGACCGGCGCGGCCGTGTCGTAGCCGACCACCGGCTCCGCGAGGCGATCGGCCACCGCGAACGTCGTGACACCGGCTCCACAGCCCACGTCGGCGACGCCTGGCGGCGCGTCGAACCGCTCGACGAATTCGGGCAGTACCTCGGCCGCGTGGTGGGCGCTCGGGCTCGCCTCCTCACGTTTCTCCTCGTCGGCGTCGGTCCAGTATGCGTCCCAGTCGAAACTCGCTTCGGCGGCTTCGCCGCTCATTCGTCCGCCCCGACGAACCGTTCGACATCGGCGCGACGGCCGGTCCCGTCCGCTTCGAGCCACTCCGGTACTGCCTCGACCCACTGGAACTCACAATCCGCTTCGTCGAACCCGTCTGTCACCGTATCGTCGGCGATGGAGCCTTCGAGGACGGCGTGATGGGTTCGTGACTGTCTCTCGCCGCCGACGACGTGTTCCACCTCGCAGACCGCTCGCACGTCGTCGAGCGTCGTGTCAGCGCCCGTCATCTCCTCGATCAGCCATCGACCGACTGTCGCCCAGTCGCCCTCCGGCTCGACCGTCTCGTTCGGCAGGACCGCGAACTCGTCTTCGGGGTTGACGACGAGGAGCAACCGTCCATCAGTGTCCGTGACCCCGACGACGACCCGCCCCGCGGCGTCGGTTTCACAGTGCTCTACGTCGTCGCGTTCGTACGTCCGCCGCTCGGACGCCACCCCACTTCGTTCGGCCACCGCTGCCGGGTTCGTTACCGTCAACCTGTCGCCTCGCTCTCCGTCCACCGTGTCGGATGTGTGTCCTGTCATGGTGTAGCAGTTGCTACTCGCCGCTCGATGCGACACCGCTAAACCGACGCCACCGTGGCTCTCCGGTGGCTTCTCGGCGTACTGACTGCTCCGATAAAAAACTGTCGAAAGCCGAGATTTTACTCTTCACTTACTACTTCAAACGCCGTGGGTTTAGTTCTTTCCCCGCGGTGTGGGCGGTTGCGGGGAACGAACCCTTTTTGCGCGAACCTGCCCGACCCCGAGACGAAATGGCCGACGATCACCGCGACGGGGACGACGCCTCGTCCGAGCGCTCGGTTCCCGACGAGGGCGAGCGCTCCCGAAGCGACGACCGTGAGCCTCGTCGGAGTGTGTCGGACACATCGACACTCTGTTCGGATGGTGGGACCGCCACCGGAGCCGACGAGACGACGCTCGACCCGTGGGGTTCCTCGACGGTTGCCGATTATCGAAACCTGTTCGAGGAGTTCGGAATCGAGGAGTTCGACGACGTGCTCCCGAACGTGCCGGACCCACACTATCTGATGCGTCGCGGGGTCATCTTCGGCCACCGCGATTACGACCGCGTGCTGGCGGCGCTCGAAGCGAACGAACCCGCCGCCGCGCTCTCGGGGTTCATGCCGACCGGCGACCCCCACATCGGCCACAAGCTCGTCTTCGACGAACTGGTCTGGCATCAAGAGCGCGGCGCGGATTCGTATGGCCTGATCGCCGATCTCGAAGCCCACAGTGCGCGCGGGCTCGACTGGGACGAGATCGACGACCACGCCCGCGATTACCTCCTCTCGCTCATCGCACTCGGGTTCGATCCCGAGGAGGGAGAGCTCTACCGCCAATCCGACAACCGTCCGCTTCAGGATCTCGCCTTCGAGCTCGGCGTCGAGACGAACCTCTCCGAACTCGAAAGCATCTACGGGTTCGGCGGCGAGACCGACGTCTCGCACATGCAGTCGGTCGTGACCCAGATGGCGGACATCCTCTACCCCCAACTCGACGAGCCCAAACCCACCGTGATCCCTGTCGGGCCGGACCAGGACCCCCACGTCCGCCTCGCGCGCGACCTCGCGGCGCGGATGCGCTTCTTTGGGGTGACGGCGGCGTACGCGAGCTTCGAGGCCGATCCCGAGGAACGCCATCTCATCGCCGCGGCCCACGAGGAACTCTCGTCGAACGTCGAAACTGGGGCTCCCGAGGATGTCGATCCGGTGCGGTGCGTTGAGGCTGCCGACTGGCTCGCGGACCGGGCCGAGGCCAGCACTGACGACGCCGGTCCAGATGACGGCACCCGAACGGACGCCATCGAGAAACTCCGGGCCGCCGGCAAGGAGCCGCTCAGGCCCCGAACCCGATTCCTCGATCGCAACGCGACCGACGAGGCGTTTTCGGCGCTCATCGAGGCGATCGATGGCGAGAAACGCGTCTACGACGAGCATATCGACAGTTTCGATCTCGGGCTCGACGCGGCCGACGACCTCGCCCGCGACATCGAACTCGACCACGGCGGCTACGGCTTCCGCGCGCCGTCGTCGATCTACCATCGGTTCATGACTGGCCTTACGGGCGGCAAGATGTCCTCGTCGATCCCGGCGAGTCACATCAGCCTGCTCGACGACCCCGAGACGGGGTACGACAAGGTGAAATCCGCGACCACCGGCGGGCGCGAGACGGCGGAACTCCAGCGCGAGCTCGGCGGCGAGGCCGACGAGTGTCCTGTGTACGAGCTCTATGCCTATCTCCTCGCGGCGGACGACGACGAGCTCGCCACAGAGGTCTACGAGGAGTGCGTCGGTGGCGAACGGCTGTGTGGCGGGTGCAAGGAACAGGCCGCCGAACTAATGCGTGACTTTCTCGCCGATCATCAGGAGAAACGAGCGGAGGCCGAAGAGATCCTCGACGATCTCGATATCGACCTCGATACCGAGCGGGCGTAACGGCCGTCAGAAAACGGGATCGACGCTCTTCACCGTCGATCGAATCGATTTCCGTGTGACCTCGTTACGGAGTCCGGTGATTACGGTCGATTCGTCGAGATCGAGTCACGACACAAACGAGAACCGCAGACCACACCCTCCCCAGCCGACTCCCTCACTCGCTCCGCTCGTTCGGTCATCCCTCGCACGGGAGAGCGCTTCCACACCACAGCGCTCTCCGCGCGCCACCGTCCATCAGCGGAGGCGCTTTTCTTGATGCCGTCTCATCCGTAGCTCTCCTCCTCGTAGTAGAGGTCCGGAACGCCGAGTGGTTCGATCACTTCCCTGACGCTGTTGCACATCGCGCCGATGCCACAGACGTACACCTCGGCGTTTTCGGGGTCGATCCGTGCGTCGATGTCTTCGGCAGGCTCGCTGCCGACGAACTCCGTGGTGTCGGGCGGCAGTGTGTCGGTGTCGACGCAGTCGGGATCGAGATACTTCAGGAGGGTGTGCTGGACGTATTCGGTCTCGCCGTCCCAGTTGCCCATGTACGACTCCCGGCTGCACGTCATGACTGGGTGAAAGTTGTCGTGCTCGGCGGCGAGATCGAGAAACGCCTCGCGGTAGGGCAGGTCGTCGACCCACGACGCGCCGAGGAACAGCCAGACGTCACGTTCCTCGCCCTCGTACTCGTCGAGCCCTTCCTCGAAGACGTAGTCGATCATGCTTTTGAATGGTGCTGCGCCGGTGCCGGTGGCGACGAACACGAGATCGCGCTCTGTGGGGTCCTGCAGCAGGAACTCGTCGCCGTAGGGGCCTCGAAGAAACAGCTCGTCGCCCTCGACGGTGCGATCGCAGAGATCGGGCGTGAGCTCGCCGTCAGGCACCCGTCGAATACAGAGTTCGATCTCGTCCCGATTCGGCGAGCTCGCGATCGAATAGACTCGCGGGGCCTCCTCCTCGTAGCTGATTCTCGCATACTGGCCCGGTACGAACTCGAACGGCTCCTCGGGCCGGAAGCGGAGCCGGAGCAACGACGGGGACGACCGCTCGGCCCGCTCGCGGAGCGCCTCGACCTTCGACGCCATCGTTTCGGCGAGATGGTCCTTGCCCGTGTCTGCGAACCGCTCGATGGCGTCGTCCCACGCCTCGGCGTCGGTCACGTCGCCTGGCGGCTCGCCGCCGAGGCTCTCGACCAGCATCTCGCGGTCGGCGTCGAGCGCCGCCTCGATCTCGCCGTTTCGCTCGCGGTCCATCGGCGTCGTGGACGTCACGACCGCGGCCTGGTTCTCGATCTCCGCCTCGGCCGCCTGCGCCTCGGAGATGCGTTTCGGGGACATTCGTCACTCGTCGCGTCGTGCCCGTCCCTGTTAGCTCTTCTGCGGGCACAGCTGGGCACGGTCGGGGCCGATCGAGATCAGTCGCGACCGACCCCACCTCCCGACCCGGAAGGTTTTTGCCGGCGAGCGCGCCACTCGGTGACATGGCAGCCGAACCTCGTGTCGGACGCTCCGGAGACCGACCACCGATCGCGACTGTGGCGTTCGGCGTTCGCTTTTTCTTCGCGAACTAACGGGCGGTGGAACCCGTGGCGGTGCGGGTGAAACCGCTCGATCGGCATCGGAACCGTTAGTTGAACGACCCTCGGTATACCCCATAACATGAAACTCCCCGAAGCCCAGCTCGCGGTGCTCGAAGCCGCGAGCGCGAACGACGCACAGCCGATCGACCGCCTCGCCGAGGAAACGGACCTCGACCCTCCGACCGTCGCTGGCGCGGCGTTCGCCCTCGAAGAGGAGGGCCTCGTGGGCGTCACCGAACGCGTCGAGACCTCGGTGACGCTCACCGACGAAGGGCACGAGTATCTCGACACCGGCCTCCCCGAAATCGCCCTGTTCGAGGCCGCGCGGGAGGCCGACGGCGAGACCGATCTCGGCAGCGTGATCGAGGCGGCAGACCTCGCCGGCCCGCAGGTCGACATCGCACTCTCGAACTACGCCCGGAAGGGCTACGGAACGATTGAGAGCGGGACGGTCACCGCCGACGCGGACGCCGATCCCGACGCCGATCCCGAACGACGCGCGCTCGCCGCGCTCGCCGGTGGCGAGTCGATCGCGGACGAGTCGGTGCTCGATCGGCTCGCGAGTCGAAACCTGGTCGAGCGTCACGAGACCACCCATCGGGAAGTCCGTCTCACCGACGACGGGATCACCGCGCTGATGGAAGGCGTCGAGACCGCCGATACGGTGGGCCAGGTCACGCCAGAACTCCTCACCACCGGCGAGTGGGAGGACGTCGAGTTCGCCGAGTACAACGTCGAGGCTGACGCCGAGGAGGCCCACGGCGGCCGGACCCACGTCCTCCGACGGACCGCCGAGCGCGTCAAGGACGTGCTCGTCGGGATGGGATTCGAGGAGATGGACGGCCCGCATGTCGACGCCGACTTCTGGATCAACGACTGCCTGTTCATGCCCCAGGACCATCCCGCCAGAACGCACTGGGGGCGCTTCGAGATGGACCAACCGACCGAAATCGACGACCTGCCCGAGGACCTCGTCGAGCGCGTCCGTGCAGCCCACCGCGACGGCGTCGGTCCTGACAGTGACGGGTATCACTCGCCGTGGGAGGCCGAGTTCGCACGCGAACTCGCGCTCCGTGGTCACACTACGTCGTTGTCATCACGATATCTCTCGGGGTTCGAAGTCGGCGAGCTGGAGCCGCCACAGCGCTTCTTCAGCGTGGAGAAGGTGTACCGCAACGACACTCTCGACGCGACACACCTGCTCGAGTTCTTCCAGATCGAGGGCCTGGTGATGGCGGAAAACCTCTCGGTGCGTGACCTGATGGGCACGTTCACCGAGTTCTACGAGCAGTTCGGGATCACCGATCTGGAGTTCAAGCCGACGTACAACCCCTACACCGAGCCGAGCTTCGAACTGTTCGGTGAGCACCCCGTGACGGGCGAGATCGTCGAAATCGGCAATTCGGGTCTGTTCCGGCCCGAGATGCTCGAACCGCTCGGGGTCGACTGCGACGTGATGGCGTGGGGGCTCGCGCTCGAACGCCTCCTGATGCTCACCCACGGGTTCGAGGATATTCGGGACGTGCACGGCACGCTGGTGGACCTCGACTTCCTCCGGAACGCGGAGGTGGTGTACTGATGGCCGTCGTCGACGTCGATCCCGACGAGCTCCGGCGGTTTACCGGCCACGACGAGAAAAGCGACGAGGAGCTCCGTGAGGACCTGTTCGAGCTCGGCCTCGAATACGAGGGCGAGACCGAGGAGGGACTCATGCAGCTGGAGTTCGAGGCCGATCGGCTCGATCGACTCTCCGTGGAGGGGATCGCGCGCTCGCTGCGCTACCAGTACGGCGACGACAGGGGAGTGTACGTCCCTCGGACCAACGACGCCGACTGGACGATCGAGGTCGATCCCTCGACGCCCGACGAGCGGCCGTACGTCACCGGTGCGGTCGTTCGGGGCCTCGATCTCGACCAGGCGGGCCTCGACTCGCTGATCCAGCTTCAAGAGAAGCTCCACGCCACGATGGGCCGCGGGCGCGCGAAAGGGGCCATCGGCATCCACGACCTCACCATGCTGAAGGGCCAATCCCTCGCCGAGGGCGCGGACAACTCGATCACGTATCGCGGGATCGACCCCGAAGAGGACAGCTTCGTCCCGCTCGACAGTCACGCCGAACTCACGCCCGCCGACGTCCTCACCGACCATCCGACCGGCGAGACCTACGCCGACCTGATCGCCGAGTACGAGCGCTACCCCGCGATCTACGACGATCTCGGGCTGTTCTCGTTCCCGCCAGTCATCAACGGCCGCCGGACCGAGGTGAACTCCGAGAGCCGGGAGCTGTTCGTCGAACTCACGGGGACCGACCAGTGGACCATCGACCGGATGTGCGCGATCATCTGCTACGCGCTCGACGCCCGCGGCGCGACGGTCGAGCGCGTGAACGTCGAGTACCCCGACCGGACGCTCGATCGGCCCGACTTCGCCCTCACCGAGAAAACCGTCTCCCACGAGCGGATCGAACGCTCCCTCGGCCTCTCGCTCGACGAGAGCGAGGTCGTGGACCTCATCGAACGCTCGGGACTCGACGCCGAGGCTTCGGACGGCGGAGACGAGGGCGGGGAAGGCGACGAGAGCCGGGTCTACGACGTGTCGATCCCGCCGTACCGCGTCGACGTGCTCCACCCGGTCGACGTGATCGACGACATCGGTCGCGCGTACGGGTTCAACAATTTGGAGCCGCAGTACCCCGACGTGAGCACCGTCGGCGGTCGTCACGAGCGTTCGCGGCGCGAGCGTGCCATCCGGGACACCCTCGTGGGGCTCGGGTTCGAGGATCTGCTCGATTTCCACCTCATCGGTGAGGCCGAGAACTTCGATCGGATGGAGCTCTCCCCGGGTGACGATGCGTTCGGCGCGGCCGAACCCACCACTATCGCGGAGCCGTACAGCCAGGAGTACGGGATGGTCCGGACGTGGACGCTCCCCTCGCTCGTGATGGTCCTGGAGAACAACACCCACCGACGCTATCCTCAGGACCTCGCTGAGGTCGGTCTCGCCGCCCACGTCGACAGCGCGGAGAACACGAACGTCGCGGAGGAACGCCACGTCGCTGGCGTGCTCGCACGGACCGACGCCTCCTACGAGGACGCGAAGGGGAGGGTGAACGCGCTCGCGCGCGCGTTCGACGCCGAACTCGCGACGCCCGCGACCGACCATCCGTCGTTCATCGACGGTCGCGCCGCGAGCATCGTTCTCGACGGCGAGCATGCTGGTGTCGTCGGCGAACTCCATCCTAAAATTCTGGTTGAGCACGGCCTCGAACTGCCCGTGGCGGCGTTCGAGTTCCGGGCCGACGCGCTCCGGTAACCCTCGTTATTCGAGGTCGACGCCGACCGCTTCCTCGACGCTCTCGAACCCATCGCGCTCCAGCAGTTCGAGCAGTCCACGATTGATGTCGCGCGCGATCGACGGCCCCTGATAGACGAGGCCGGTGTAGAGCTGTACCAGCGACGCGCCCGCGCGGAGCTTCCGGTAGGCTCCGACCGCGCTCGACACGCCGCCGACCCCGATCACCGGCACATCGGTCCGCTCGGCGACGAACGCGACGGCTCGCGTCGCGCGTGCTTCGAGTGGCTTCCCCGAGAGGCCGCCTTTCTCGACGCGATTCGGACTCTGGAGCGACGCTGGCCGCTCGGTCGTGGTGTTCGTCGCGATCACGCCGTCGAGACCCATCTCGTCGACCACCGCGAGCGCTTCCTCGACGGCGTCGTCGGTGAGATCGGGCGAGAGTTTCACCAACAGCGGGTCCGCGCCCGCGTCTTGGAGCGTCCCGAAGATGTGTTCGAGATGATCACGGTGCTGGAGATCGCGGAGGCCCGGCGTGTTCGGGCTCGAAACGTTCACCACGAAGTACTCGCCCGCAGCACAGCGTTCGTAGGAGTACCGGTAGTCATCGGCGGCCGCTTCGAGCGGCGTCGATTTCGACTTCCCGATGTTGACGCCGAGGGGAACGTTCGCGCGTGCGCGCGTGAGGCGATCGCCGATGTGGTCGGCACCGTGGTTGTTGAACCCCATCCGGTTGACGAGCGCGCCGTCCTCGGCCAGCCGGAAGAGCCGCGGGCGTGGGTTGCCGTCCTGTGGCTCGGCGGTGACACCGCCGACCTCGACGTGACCGAAGCCGAGCCGGCCGAGCGCGCGCGGGACCTCGGCGTTCTTGTCGAAACCGGCGGCGACGCCGACCGGGTTCGGGAAGTCGAGACCGAACTCGGTGGTGGCGAGCCGATCGTCGTCGACGCCGTAGCGCGCGGCGAGCGCCCGTTCGATCGGGGTGTGTTGGGCGGCTTCGAGCAGCCTGTGCACAGCGCTGTGGGCGGATTCGGCTGGCAGGCGGAACAACAGCGGCTTCAGTGCGTCGTAGAAATGCATCGTGCTCTCTGAACCGGCCGAGCAGTCGTCGGCCCGTTCCTCAGAAGTCGTGTTCGACCTCGTCTTGGTCGGCTTTCTGGATGATGATCTTGTCCTCGCGCACCCGGACGAACACTTCGTCGCCGATCGCCATCCCTGCCACCGCCAGTTCGTCCTCGTGGAGATTGACGTGGACGTTGTGGTACTCGCCGTTCTCGTCCTTCGCCCCGCTGGGACTGAGCTTCTTTTTCCGTACCATCCCGGTGTCTTATCCCGCTGTTCGATACAGGATACACTTAACCTTACGGTCCGACGACCACCGGTCACCCGTACAGAGGGGTGTCGGGATCGTGACGGTATAAGCTGCCGGGCAGATCCATGACGAACGCCGTGGACGCTTTCGTTGTTATCCGACCGCTTGTCCGAATCACGGAACGATTCGCTCGGACGACAGCCACTCCAACCGAAATCGACCCCCGTCGCAGGGATATATTTATAGTGTGCCATGTGCTGGTTCAGCACGGAGTGGCAAAAACCATGGCACGAGATACGGACGACAAGCGAAACTTCGCGCTCCGTGGGGACGGCGACGACGAAACCAGCGTTTTCTCGGGGCGGACACCACGCCAGGCGGCACTCAAGGCTGCCCGGCGGCTCGACGCCGCCGATGGGGAGGAAAACGCGAGCCGCGAAGAGCTCCGGCTCCGAGAGAAGGGGACCCACAAAGTCCATATCTACGAGGGCTGGGCGTGGAACGAGGACGCACCGGCGGACAAACCCGACTGGATGCCGAACACCATCACCGAGGCCAACGTCTCGAAGCAGGGGATCGAACACCTCGAAGCACTCTGAGGACGTCGACCGACGAAATCCGTACTGGTTTCAGCCCGCAGTTCGAGGTGCGAGTGCGCGGCCAGACACCCGACTCGACCGGACGCGCACGCGTGGGATGAGGAGTCGGCCTCCAGCCGCGCGACACCGTTCTTCGATCTTCCAGACGACACGCGAGCCTCCAGCTCGCTTCGACTACCGACTATCGGACGATTTCACCCAACTCCCGGTAGTTGCGTTTCGGTACCGGAAACATAATCCGGCAATTTGCCGATGAACTCTCACCGAGAACTGGTCGCAGGAACCGAGTCACCAGAGCACAAAGCGGCCTTGAGTCGACGGGTTTATCCGTTCGTCGCGATTCGAATGGAATGCGAACGGCCGGTCGGAGTCGACCGCCGGCACGAAAAACGATCCGATGCCCTTAAGTGGTACAGGGCACTCGGATGGAATGCAGAAAGCGAACGACATGGGAGGCCGTTCAACTCGGTCTCCGCTGCGGGCTTTCGGGGCGAGTTGGATTCGCTCCGGACGCCGTTCGAAGGGTTTATACCCCCGAACGGTGTACGATGAAGTCCGAAGGAAATGAGGATTCCGCCCCTGCGGTCCGCCGTCAAGACGGGATCTGATGTCAGCCCTGATAGTTCGGTGACACCCGGTTCGGTCCGCGGTGTCGCCGAGTGCGAACCCGATAGGTGAACACATACCTTGTGTTCCCGCCTAAACCCCCCGAGCCTTGTGCTCGGGACATTCCGGTTGATCCTGCCGGAGGCTATTGCTATCGGGATCCGATTCAGTCATGCTAGTCGCACGGGCTCAGACCCGTGGCGAATAGCTCCGTAACACGTGGTCAAACTACCCTCTGGACTGGGATACCCTCGGGAAACTGAGGCTAATCCCGGATACAGCTTTCATGTTGGAATACGGAAAGCCGGAAACGGTCCGCCGCCGGAGGACGTGACTGCGGCCGATTAGGTAGACGGTGGGGTAACGGCCCACCGTGCCGATAATCGGTACGGGTTGTGAGAGCAAGAACCCGGAGACGGACTCTGAGACAAGAGTCCGGGCCCTACGGGGCGCAGCAGACGCGAAACCTTTACACTGCACGACAGTGCGATAAGGGGATCCCGAGTGCGAGGGCATACAGTCCTCGCTTTTCGTGACCGTAAGGTGGTCTCAGAATAAGGGCTGGGCAAGACCGGTGCCAGCCGCCGCGGTAATACCGGCAGCCCGAGTGATAGCCACTCTTATTGGGCCTAAAGCGTCCGTAGCTGGCCGAACGGGTCCGTCGGGAAATCCACCCGCTCAACGGGTGGGCGTCCGGCGGAAACCAGTCGGCTTGGGACCGGAGGACCTGCGGGGTACGTCTGGGGTAGGAGTGAAATCCTGTAATCCCAGACGGACCACCGGTGGCGAAAGCGCCGCAGGAGGACGGATCCGACAGTGAGGGACGAAAGCTTGGGTCTCGAACCGGATTAGATACCCGGGTAGTCCAAGCCGTAAACGATGCTCGCTAGGTGTGGCGCAGGCTACGAGCCTGCGCTGTGCCGTAGGGAAGCCGAGAAGCGAGCCGCCTGGGAAGTACGTCCGCAAGGATGAAACTTAAAGGAATTGGCGGGGGAGCACTACAACCGGAGGAGCCTGCGGTTTAATTGGACTCAACGCCGGACATCTCACCGGCACCGACAATGTGCAGTGACGGTCAGTGTGATGAGCTTACCTGAGCCATTGAGAGGAGGTGCATGGCCGCCGTCAGCTCGTACCGTGAGGCGTCCTGTTAAGTCAGGCAACGAGCGAGACCCGCATCCCTAATTGCCAGCAACACCCATGTGGTGGTTGGGTACATTAGGGAGACTGCCGCTGCCAAAGCGGAGGAAGGAACGGGCAACGGTAGGTCAGTATGCCCCGAATGTGCCGGGCTACACGCGGGCTACAATGGCCGAGACAGTGGGACGCTACCCCGAGAGGGGACGCTAATCTCCTAACCTCGGTCGTAGTTCGGATTGCGGGTTGAAACCCACCCGCATGAAGCTGGATTCGGTAGTAATCGCATTTCAGAAGAGTGCGGTGAATACGTCCCTGCTCCTTGCACACACCGCCCGTCAAAGCACCCGAGTGAGGTCCGGATGAGGTCGACGCAACGTCGATCGAATCTGGGCTTCGCAAGGGGGCTTAAGTCGTAACAAGGTAGCCGTAGGGGAATCTGCGGCTGGATCACCTCCTACAGAACGGGATCGGGCCGACGGCCCGACCCACTCGCGGTTCGTACTCGGCGACTCGTGGTGCCGACCGGGCACCGACGAACTATCAGGGTTGACGTCTGTCCGCGACCAGCCTTCCTTCGTGGAAGGCGGGCCCATAGCTCAGTGGGAGAGTGCCTCCTTTGCAAGGAGGATGCCCTGGGTTCGAATCCCAGTGGGTCCATGCGTCGACTCGATCCGAACCGAGTCCCTTAAGTGGGTCTCGGTGGTATGATCGAGTCCGACCGAACCGATGCACCACCCCGTGTGAGCGCGGGTGGGAAGGGTCAATACACGCACCACTCCACACCTGGGCGTGTAGATGAGACCGTGTGTACGTGCGATCCAGGCGTCCACTGGACCCGTTCAGCGGGTTCATGGATTCTGTAGACGACCGTGGCTACTATGCCAACTGGTGGATAGCTCGGCTCGAGTGCCGACGAAGGACGTGCCAAGCTGCGATAAGCCTGAGGGAGCCGCACGGAGGCGAAGAACTCAGGATTTCCGAATGAGAATCTCCATCGCAATTGCTTCGCGCAATGGGGAACGTCCGGAACTGAAACATCTCAGTACGGACAGGAAGAGAAACCGAACGGGATGTCGTCAGTAACCGCGAGTGAACGCGACACAGTCCAAACCGAAGCTTACGGGGTCACACCCACGAGCAATGTGGTGTTCGGACTGACTCTCATCGCCGGATCGTCCATGTGAAGTCTTCTGGAACGAAGCGTGAGACAGGGTGACAACCCCGTAACATGGACCAGTACGGTGTGCGTCAGCTCCAGAGTATCGGGGGTTGGATCTCCCTCGTGAATGTGGCCGGCATCGACGGCCAAGACTAAACACAACTCGAGACCGATAGTGAACAAGTAGCGTGAGCGAACGCTGAAAAGCACCCCAAGAAGGGAGGTGCAACAGGGCTTGAACTCAGTTGGCGATCGAACGACGGGGCACGAAAGGCGTGTCGACGAACGACCCGGGGGCGACCCCGCAGTAGGACTCGACACGAGCCGGTGTTCCGTCGTGCGTTTTGAAAAACGAGTCAGGGAGTGTGTCTGCCCGGCGAGTCTAACCCGAGTATCGGGGGAGGCATAGGGAAACCGACATGGCCGCAACGTTGCATTAGCAACGTCAGGGCCGCCGTGTTCAAGCGCGGGGAGCCAGGCGGACACGACCCGAATCCGGACGATCTACGCGCCGGCAAGGTGAAGCGTGCCGAAAGGCACGTGGAGGCCTGTTAGGGATGGTGTCCTACAATACCCTCCCGTGACCGTCGTGTAGGGGTGAAAGGCCCATCGAGTCCGGCAACAGCTGGTTCCGACCGAAACATGTCGAAGCATGACCTCTGTCGAGGTAGTTCGTGGGGTAGAGCGACCGATTGGAGGGTCTGACTCCGAGAGGAGTCAGCCCTCCTGTCGAACTCCGAACCTACGAACGCCGCAGACGCAGGGAGTCCGGTGTGCGGGGTAAGCCTGTGCACCGTGAGGGAGACAACCCAGAGCTTGGTTGAGGTCCCCAAGTGTGGACTAAGTGCGATCGAAGGTGGTTCCGAGCCATAGACAGCCGGGAGGTGAGCTTAGAAGCAGCTACCCGCTAAGAATAGCGTAACAGCTTACCGGCCGAGGTTTGGAGCGCCGAAAATGATCGGGGCTCAAGTCCACCACCGAGACCTAGCGGCGTACCACTATGGTACGATCCAGTAGGTCGGCACTCCGTTCGGGTGGAAGTACGGGCGAGAGTTCGTATGGACCGAGCGGTGACGACAATCCTGGCCACAGTAGCAGCGGTAGTCGGGTGAGAATCTCGACGACCAAACGGACAAGGGTTCCTCAGCAATGTTCGTCAACTGAGGGTTAGCCGGTCCTTAGTCCCCCCGCAATTCGACGGGGACGAACCGGGAAACTGGTTAACATTCCAGTGCCTGCGTGCAACAATGCCGACGCTTTGGGGTCGATCGAGCCGGGCACTCGCCCGGTCGAACTGTCAAAACTCGTGGAAGCCGTAATGGCACGAAGCGGGCGAACGGCAGAACAGGGAAACTCGATCCAACCTAGAGCCCGTGAAAAGGCGCACGCTGACCGTACCCAGATCCGACACAGGTGTCCGTGGCGGCGAAAGCCAAGGTCTGTCGGGAACAACCGACGTTAGGGAATTCGGCAAGTTAGTCCCGTACGTTCGCAATAAGGGATGCCTGCTCCGGAATGGAGCAGGTCGCAGCGACTCGGACGCTCCAACTGTCTAATAACAACACAGGTGACCGCAAATCCGCAAGGACTCGTACGGTCACTGAATCCTGCCCAGTGCGGGTATCTGAACACTCAGTACAATGAGGCGAAGGACCCGTCAACGGCGGGGGTAACTATGACCCTCTTAAGGTAGCGTAGTACCTTGCCGCTTCAGTAGCGGCTCGCATGAATGGATGAATGAGAGCGTCACTGTCCCAACGTCGGGCCCGGTGAACTGTACGTTCCAGTGCGGAGTCTGGAGACCCCCAAGGGGAAGCGAAGACCCTATAGAGCTTTACTGCAAGCTGTCGCTGGGACACGGTCGCTAGTGTGCAGGATAGGTAGGAGCCGTTACACAGGTACCCGCGCTAGCGGGCCACCGAGGCACCACTGAAATACTACCCACTAGTGACTGTGACCCTTACTCCTGGCGGAGGACACCGGTAGCTGGGCAGTTTGACTGGGGCGGTACGGGCTTGAAAGAATATCGAGCCCGCCCAAAGATCACCTCATCCGGGTCGGAGACCCGGAATAGAGCGTAAGAGCAAACGGTGGTCTGACAGTGTTCTCTCCAACACGAGAACGCTGACGCGAAAGCGTGGTCTAGCGAACGGATGAGCCTGCTTGATGCGGGCCATTTACGACAGAAAAGCTACCTTAGGGATAACAGAGTCGTCACTCGCAAGAGCACATATCGACCGAGTGGCTTGCTACCTCGATGTCGGTTCCCTCCATCCTGCCCGTGCAGCAGCGGGCAAGGGTGAGGTTGTTCGCCTATTAAAGGAGGTCGTGAGCTGGGTTTAGACCGTCGTGAGACAGGTCGGCTGCTATCTATTGGGGGTGTGATGGTACCTGACGGGAACGGTCGTATAGTACGAGAGGAACTACGACTGGTTGCCACTGGTGTACCGGTTGTCCGAGAGGGCACGTGCCGGGCAGCCACGCAACACGGGGTAAGAGCTGAACGCATCTAAGCTCGAAACCCACCTGGAAAAGAGGTACCGCCGAGGTCACTCGTAGAAGACGAGTTCGATAGACTCGGGGTGTACGCGCCGAGGCAACGAGGCGTTTAGCCCGCGAGCACTAACAGACCGAGCCACACAGTCATAACGCATTGAATCCGTCCTGCTGGACGGGTCCAGGCGCTATCTGGATCGCACGTATCATAGCCATACGCTGGCCTCACCGATCGCCGGCTGCACGCGGTTCGATTCCGCGGATCGGCATTGAGGCGGCCATAGCGGCGGGGCAAACTCCCGTACCCATCCCGAACACGGCAGATAAGCCCGCCAGCGTTCCAGCGAGTACTGGAGTGCGCGAGCCTCTGGGAAAACTGCCTCGCAAGAGGGGCCAAGTACGAGCCCAGGAACGCAATCGGTAGTACACGCTGGGTCCGTCCCGGTGGAACCCGAGACCGTTCCGTTACAACGGCTCGCAACTAGTGGTTCGCCGCCTTTCCATTCATACCTGAGGCACCGTTTCGGTGCCTCGATTCATCACTCTCATAGAGTGGCAACGCTCGGTAGCAATCGCTACCGTTATCCCTTCGAGTTCAGTAGTAGCAACTGCGCCAAGGTGGCAGAGTCCGGCCTAACGCAGCGGCCTGCAGAGCCGCCCATCGCCGGTTCAAATCCGGCCCTTGGCTTCTCATCCCGTCCGTTCGTGACGTCGAGCAACGGATGGGTCCGCTCTCGACTGCGCCAGCTTTGTAGCAGCTACCACCTTCCTCGTCGTCGTTCTACTTCGGTATCGGCAAACACGAAACTTCTACGTCGGCCCTTTCGGCTCATAACTCGTCTCCCAGATCGAGCGATAGCTACACCAGTCGTCGATGATCGATCGGCTCCTCTTCTTGTCCTTTGTGGTAGGTTTTCTCTGCTTTGATGGAATATGTGCTCAGAATTCAGGGACAGTTGGCTTCTCCGCTCTGATCTCACTCTCTTTGAAACCGTGTGTGGTGCTGTTGGGTATCCTTGTCCGCTGTTGATGTCGTATATCTGCGCGTATTTTTCTGATGCGAGCCACGATTTCTGTACGTTCTGGGATGGCATGGTCTCCACCTGCTCTCGACCAGAGGCGGTGGTCCGTAACGATGTATATCCATCTCTGCTCGCGCTCGGTCTCCACTCGTTCACCCGGTTTCGGGTCGTACAATCAGATACGAGCGTAGCTTTATCACGCGCGCCGTACTGGCTGGCGTATGCTCGAACCCGCAGACGGTGCAGCGTCGGGAGATCCCGACACGATCGAGTTCGATCACATGCCTGAGACCGACCAGGCGTTCGAGAACGCCCTCGCGAAGGCACGTGACGGCGAGCGCCTCTCCGTCGAGGACGGTGTGGCGCTCATCACGACGGGCTCCAATGTCGCGGGCATCGACCACGGCCGGAAGGAGCGAGTGCTGGAGGCTGCCGATCGCCGTCGTGCCGAGGTCGTCGGCGAGGAGGTCACGTTCGTGGCGAACCTGAACAACAACGTCACCACCGCGTGTAACACCGGTTGTCTGTTCTGTAACTTCAAGGACACCGCCGCGAACTTCGAATCCGACTCGGCGGTCGATCACGCCGGCTTCACGAAGACTCTCGACGAGTCGCGCGAGACCGTCCGTGACGCGGTCGAACGGGGCGTCTCCGAGGTGACGTCTGTCTCGGGGCTCCATCCGGGGCTCGCGCTCGACGACGAGCATCACGAGATCCTCGGGTCGTTCGACAGCCCGGCGAGCGACGTGAACTACAAACCACCCGAGCAGTACGAAACCCCGCCCGGAACCTACGTCGAGCAGATGCGGGCGATGTCGGTCGGAGACGTCCACCTCCACTCGATGACGCCCGAAGAGGCGTACCACGCGATTCGCGGCACGGATCGGCGCTACGAGGAAGTGTATCGTCGTCTCGCAGACGCCGGCCTCGACTCCGCACCCGGAACGGCCGCCGAGATCCTCGTCGACGAGGTGCGCGACGTCATCTGCCCCGGCAAGATCGACTCCGGAGAGTGGGTCGCAGCGATGGAGGGAGCGATCGCGGCGGGATTGCCCGTCACGGCGACCATGATGTACGGTCACGTCGAGAACGAGCGCCACCGCGTCATGCATCTCGATCGGATTCGTCGGCTCCAGGACCGCACCGGCGCGATCACCGAGTTCGTTCCCCTCTCGTTCATCCACCAGCAGACGCCGCTGTACGAGCGCGGGATCGTCTCGGGCGGCGCGAGCGACGCCGAGGACGAACTCCTGATCGCCGTTTCTCGACTGTTTCTCGACAACGTCGATCATATCCAATCGAGCTGGGTGAAGTTCGGCGACGAGAAGGGACTGAAACTCCTGAACTGCGGTGCGGACGACTTCATGGGAACGATCCTCTCCGAGGAGATCACGAAGCGCGCCGGCGGGAGCTACGGCGAGTTCCGATCGCTCGCCGATTACGTCGACATGATCTCTGCCATCGGCCGGACTCCGGTCGAGCGCTCGATGGACTACGAGGACCGCCGCCGGATCGATCTCGACGCCGATCCGATCGGCCCGGTTCTGGGACCACGTGCCGACGGAACGCCGCTGCTTTCCTGACCACCGTTCGCTCCCTCGCATCCACGACGTCGGGGCGCTTCGCCGTGCTCGCTGCGCCACCACGATTCATGTGCGTCCGGAGCCATTCCTTCCGTGGTGCATTCGGATGAGCGACGACACGAACCAACCGGACGATTCCCCGAACGGCACACACAGCTCGCCCACCGACCTGCCGATCGTGACGACGGACGACCTCGCGGGTGCGTCGATACCCTCCGAACGGGTCGGCTGTATCGTGCTCGCCGCGGGCACGAGCAGCCGGTTTGGAGACGAGAACAAGCTCCTCGTCGAGATCGAGGGCGAGGCTCTGGTACGGCGCGCGGCGACGACGGCACTCGCGAGCCCTGTCGACGAGGTCGTGGTCGTGGTGGGACACGAAGCGCTCGCGGTCCGCGAGGCACTCTCGGGGCTCGACGTCGGCTTCGTGACGAACGCCGACTACGGGCGAGGGCAAAGCACGTCGGTCCACGCAGGCGTGGCGACCGCGCGCGAGCGGGATTGGGATGCGGTGATCTTCGCGCTCGGTGACATGCCCCACGTCGATCCCGACTCGATCGAGCGACTGTTGAAAGCGTACGCGGCCGACCACGGGACGATCCTCGCGGCGGCGTACGACCGAAAGCGCGGCAACCCCGCCCTGTTCGACGCGGCTCACTTCACCGCGCTCGCGGCGATCGAGGGCGACACCGGCGGTCGGGAGTTGCTCGTTGGCGACGACACGGCTCTCGTCGAAACCGACGATCCGGGAGTCGTGCGCGACGTCGACCGTCGGAAAGACGTCCACTGACTCGACTGACTGCCGGATCCTTCGCTGTACACACAGCGTGGGTCGTCCCTTCCCGATTCGTCCGGTGTCGCCGTGATCGCTCCGATCGTTCCGATTCCTCTGTGCTGAACTATACGATCTAGGGGTGTGAAATCGGCCGGTCGCCGATGTCGCTTCACTCCACGACCAGCGCCATGTGAACGATTCGGTAGCCATATATGTATATCTCGCATAACGAGGGGCGAATGAGTGCAGAATCACGCTGCAAAGTCGAGCGCAACGCCGAGCGCTACGACCTCACCGCCCCGTCGACTCACGACTCCGTCGACGACTATCTGCTCTCTCGCTGGTTGGGGCACGACGATCGAGCCGCGGAGGGGTATCGATCGCTGACGGAGTGGTTCAACAAGCGACTGCTCCGGGCCAGCTACGACGCCAACGGTCGGGAGACGCTCGCGACCCAGCTCGACGCCGACCACGCGATCCTGACCGGCGACGACGACCTCGAACGCGCAGAGCTCATCGACGTCCTCGCCGCGGCAGGCATCGACGGCGAGACGCTCCGCGACGACATGATCTCGTGGGGAACGATGCGCAACCACCTCAACGACTGTCTCGGGAGGGAGAAGGGGACTCCCGAAGCCCGGACCGACTGGGAGCGCGAGAGCGTGCGGATCGCCCGCGACCGGACGGCCGACCGGGTCCGCGAGGCGCTCGGCGCGCTCGCGTCGAAGGACGACCTCGTTGGCGGCGAGGCCGCCACGGTCGAGGTCCAAGTCCAGCTAACCTGCGGGGAGTGCCCGCGCCGGGTGCCGCTCGACACGGCGCTCGATCGGGGGTACGTCTGCGCCGAGCACCACGATCGCGTGCCGAGCGAGGGCACACCATGACCTGGCACCTCGACATCGAGAACATCGCGGGGATCCGTCACGGGGCGGCGACGCTCGAACCCGGCCTCGACGCGATCCGCGGCACGAACTGGGAGGGCAAATCGAGCTTCATCCAGGCGCTCGAAACCGCAATCGGGGTGGCGTCGCCGCTGACTGAGGGAGCGGACCGCGGCCACGTGGAACTCGACGCCGATGACGCGTCGATCACGGTCGAACTCGTCCGCGACGGACGGACCGTCCGACGGGAAGGATCTCCCTACCTCATCGACGAGTACGACCGCAAGCGGGCGCGGCTGTTCGCCTGCCTCGACGAGCGCAACCCGGTCCGCCAGGCGGTCGACGCCGGCGAGAACCTCGAAGAAGTTCTGCTGCAACCGCTCGACATCCAGAACATCGACGAGGAGATCGGGAGTCTGAAACACGAACGCGAGCAGGTCGAGGGCGAGCTCGCGCAGGCGAACGAAGCCGCGGACCGAACCCCAACCGTTCGCGACGAGATCGAACGGCTCGAAACCGAGATCGAGAATGCGAAGGGACGGATGAGCGAACTCTCGACCGAGGACGACGGCTCGGACGAGCGCGACCGACTGAGCGAGCTCCGGGCCGAACGCGACCAGGTCGACTCGCGGATCGATCGCTTCGAGAACACCGTCGAACGCACCGAAGCGACGCTCGCGGACAAACGGGAGGCGCTCGAAGCGCTCACGGTTCCGGAGGAGTCGTCGGTCGAGGCGGACCTCGCCGACGCCCGTGAGGAACTCCAGAGCGTGAAAAACGACGTCGATCTCCTCCAATCGCTCTACTCGGCCAACCAGCGCGTGCTCGAAGAGGACCGCCTCGGCCTCGTCACCGACGTCGACCACCAGCTCACCGACGACGCGGTCGCGTGCTGGGTTTGTGACAGCGAGTCGTCGCGCAGCGGGATGGAGGCCCGAGTCGACGCGCTCGGCGAGCGCGTCACCGACCTCCGCTCGGCAGTCGAGACCCACCGGGACACCGTCGATCGACTCGAAGCGCGTGCCGAGGAGTTCACCCAGACCGAGCGACGCGAGCGCGACCTGGAGGAGGCGATCGCGGACCACGAATCGACCGTCGCCGACCGCCGCGAGCGCCTCGCGGAGCTGCGGACCAGGCGCGACGAGCTCGACGACGGAATCGAGGAGCTCTCGGCCGAAGTTTCGGCGACCACCGACGAGCTCACCGACCTCGAAAGCGAGGTCAAGTACCGCGAGATGGAGCTCGAGGAGTACCGCGACGAGCTGGCAACGCTCGAAACCCGCGTCGAGCGCGCCGATGACCTCGAAGCCGAACGCGAGCGCCTTTCGACCGAGATCGCGGACCTCCGCAACCGGAAGGCTGCGGTGAAACGCCGCACACGAGAAGCGTTCGACGACGCGATCGGCGAGATCGTCCCTCGGTTCGAGACCGGGTTCGAGACCGCCCACCTCACGCCGAACTTCGACCTCGTGGTCGCGCGGAACGGCCGGGAAGCACAGTTGAGCGCGCTGAGCGAGGGCGAGCGCGAACTCCTCGGGCTCGTCGCCGCGCTCGCGGGCCACGCCGCCTTCGAGGTCGGCGACACCGTTCCCTGCCTGCTCGTCGACGGCCTGAGCAGCCTCGCGGACGAGAACCTCCACACTCTCGTCGAGTACCTCCGCGATCGAGCGACGTACATCGTTTTCACCGTCCACCCGGAGTACACGGCGTTCGAGGGCAACGAGATCGCACTCGACGACTGGACGGTCGTCTCCGACGAGCGGTCGGTCACGGCACCGCAGTAGCGATCCGCAGTGATCGTGCAGTTCGGTGTCCCGTTTCGTTCGTCGACGAACCCTTATTCCACCGGCACCTCGACGAGCGCGATGTCGTCGTCGGGGACGACGCGATCGAGCACGTCGTCGAGTTCGTCCCAGCTCTCGGGGCGGTAGCCCTCGATCCCGAAGCTCTCGGCGAAGGTGACGAAATCGGGGTTAGTGAGCTGCGTCCCGGTGCTTTCGCCGCGATGCTCGGCCTGTTTCTCCGAGATCAGGCCGTAGTCGTTGTCATTGAACAGGAGGATGGTAAACGAGCAGCCGAGGCGGGTCGCGGTCTCGATCTCGGCGGCGTTCATCAGGAAGCCGCCGTCGCCGGTGGCGGCAACCACGTTGCCGTCGATCGCGAGGTCGGCGGCGACCGCGCCGGGGACCGCGATCCCCATGGTCGCCAACCCGTTGGAGATGATGCAGGTGTTCGGTTCGTAGGTCGGGTAGTCCTGGGCGATCGCCATCTTGTGGCTGCCCGTATCAGAAATGAGGACGTCATCGTCGGCCATCGCGTCCCGGAGCAGCGGGAGCGAGCGCCGCACTGAGAAGGCGTCGTCACCGTCGGGCCGGCCGAACTTCGCTGTGACGACGTCCTCGCGGATGGAGGCGTACCAGTCGGGATCGGTGCCGATGTCGTCGCCGTACTCTTGGATCGCGCGCAGCCCCGCGGAGACGTCGCAGACGATCTCGACGTTCGGGTTGTAGTGGGCGTACACCTCGGCGGGCTCGAAGTCGAGGTGGACGATCCGCTTGTCGGCTGCGGGGTTCCAGTCTTCCGGGTCGTGTTCGGCGATGTCGTAGCCCACCGTGAGCACCGCGTCAGCCTTCCTGATGGCGTCGGCGATCCGGGTGCCGCCGCCCGCTTCGGCTTCGTACTGGAGCGCGAACAGCGAGTGGTCGTCGGCGTCCGAAACCGCACCTTTCCCCATGTAGGTGGCGACCACCGGAACGTCGGTCGCGTCGACGAACGACCGGAGGCGCTCCGATGCGCGAGTGCGGATCGCCCCGTTGCCCGCGAGCACGATCGGCCGGTCGGCGTCGGCCAGCAACGAGACCGCGCGCTCGACCGCCGTCTCGTCGGGGCTCGGCCGCCGGATCCGACTTCGCGTCGGGAGTGGGGAGGCCTCGGTCTCCGTGCCGGCCACGTCTTCGGGGAACTCGAGATGGGTCGCACCGGGTTTTTCGTGTTCGGCGAGTTTGAACGCCTTTCGCACCGATTCGTGGACGATTTCGGGGTCGGA
Source organism: Halococcus salifodinae DSM 8989 (assembly GCF_000336935.1). Taxonomy (NCBI): domain Archaea; kingdom Methanobacteriati; phylum Methanobacteriota; class Halobacteria; order Halobacteriales; family Halococcaceae; genus Halococcus; species Halococcus salifodinae. The sequence continues at coordinate 40,006 of NZ_AOME01000075.1, forward strand.
GATCTGGGTGTTCCACTTCGTTATCGGTTCGAACATATCAACGATGTCGAGCTTCTGATGGCTCTCCTTGTGGAGGCGTTCGAGCCCACCCTGGCCGGTGATCGACACCACGGGACTCTTGTCGAGCTGGGCGTCGGCGACGCCGGTCACGAGGTTGGTCGCGCCCGGCCCGAGCGTCCCGAGACAGACGCCCGCATCGCCGGTGAGTCGGCCGTGGACGTCGGCCATGAACGCCGCGCCCTGCTCGTGGCGAACGGGGACGAACTCGATCGACGAGTCCCGGAGTGAGAAGAGGAGCTCCTCAAGCTCCTCTCCGGGGAGACCGAAGACGTGATCGGTCCCTTCGACTTCGAGGCATTCGACGAGGAGATCGGCTGCGGTTTGCATGCGCCAGGCTACACCCAGCGGGTACATTAGCCCGTCGCCATCGTGGCAAAGAGTGTCACTGACGCTTTCGCCGTTCGGTAGTCGACGTCGCGCCCGGTCCGTGCCGGCCACGAAACTCACCGGGACGAGTATCCACCGTCCTATCCAAACGACTAAAAGTGCTGCTGTGATGTGTCACGACGACATGGCAGACGATACTGGATCGATGTCGGGGGGCAGCGACGAGGGTGGCGGGACGAAGGGTTCGGTGTTCGCGCGGTACTTCGGGTTCGAAGAACACGGCACCGATCTCAGGACCGAGATCGTCGCCGGGATCACGACCTTTCTCGCGATGTCGTACATCATCGTCGTGAACCCCGCGATACTGGCTGGGATACCGGGCAGCGATGGCAAGCCCGGTATCGTGATCGAGGGGTACTCGGTGGTGGAGGTCCAGCAGATGCTGACGGTCGTGACGATCATCTCGGCCGTCGTGGGACTTCTCGTGATGGCGTTCTACGCGAACCAGCCGTTCGGTCTGGCTCCCGGTCTGGGACTCAACGCCTTCTTCGCGTTCACCGTCGTGGGGGCCATCGGCATTCCGTGGGAAACGGCCCTGGCGGCGATATTCACTGAAGGGATCATCTTCATCGTGTTGACGGCCGTCGGAGCACGGACGTACGTCATCAGGCTGTTTCCGGAGCCGGTCAAACTCGCGATCGGTACTGGAATCGGCCTGTTTCTCGCGATCATCGGTCTCCAGGCGATGCAGGTGGTCGTCGACGATCCGACGACGCTCCTCACACTCGGTAACGTTGCCTCCGATCCCGTCGCGATCCTTGCGGTGCTTGGACTGTTCGTCACGCTTGCGCTGTACGCTCGGGGCGTCAAGGGTTCGATCATCGTCGGTGTCGTTCTCACGGCTGTACTGGGATATCTCGCCACCACCGTCGGTCTCACCGATCCTGGCGTGTTGTTCCCGGAGACGTTGCCCAGCGCACAGTACGACATCACACCGCTGTTCGGTGCGTTCCTCGAGGGGTTCACCGACATCGACGGGTTCGTCTTCGGGCTCGTCGTGTTCACGTTCTTCTTCGTGGATTTCTTCGATACGGCTGGCACGCTCGTCGGCGTCGGCCAGGCCGGTGACTTTCTCGATGAGGACAACAACTTCCCGGACATCGACAAACCGCTGATGGCCGACGCGGTCGCCACCACGGCCGGTGCGGCCCTCGGTACGTCGACGGTGACCACGTTCGTCGAATCGGCAACCGGCGTCGAAGAGGGTGGCCGTACGGGCATGACCGCGTTGGTTATCGCCGTGTTGTTCCTCCTCGCGCTGGTGGTCGTTCCGTTCGCAGCGGCGATTCCACAGTACGCCTCGAACATCGCGCTGGTCGTGGTCGCGCTGTTGATGCTCACGAACGTCGCCGACATCGACTGGAACGACCTGACGCACGCGATCCCGGCGGGGCTCACCATCCTCGTGATGCCGCTGACGTACTCGATCGCGTACGGCATCGCCGCCGGCCTCATCACCTACCCCATCATGAAGACCGCGGTCGGTGAGTTCGACGACGTCAAAGCGGGCCAGTGGGTGATCGCCGCTGCGTTCGTGGTCTACTTCTACGTCCGCACGAGCGGCGTGCTTACCGGGGCAGTGTAACGCATTTCGGACGAGGCGCTGTGTCTCGGCGGTGGGGTGCTTGAAGCACTCCCTCGGTTGGTGTGAACCGGCGCGGCTCCGTGCACACTGCCGGAGACGGTACGTTTTTGCCACCGTCAGGCGAGAGGCGAGTATGCGAGTCGCACTACTCGGCGGTACCTGTCTCTTATACACATCTNATGTGTATAAGAGACAGGGCGAGTCCCGCGCGGCGGACTACCGGAATCGCCTGGCCGATCGCGGCATCGACACCGATATTTCGGGCACCGACAACGCGAGCGCCGCCGCGGGGAGCCGGATCGTCGTGGCGGGCGTCCCGCCAGCCTACGCCGCCGACACGATCGAGGCGGTGCGCGACGACCTCACCGAGGAGGCGATCGTCGTCAGCCCCGCGGTGGCGATGGCGCGCAACGGCACCGGTTTTCACTACGACACACCGGAAGCAGGTAGCGTCGCGGAGGCGGTTGCGGCCGTCACGCCCGACGAGGTGCCGATCGTGAGCGCGTTCCAGAACCTCGCGGCCGGCGCGCTCACCGATCTCGATCGAGAACTCGCCCTCGACGTCGTGGTCTCCGGCGACGACGCCGACGCGAAGGGCGTCGTCGTGGAGCTCGCGGAGGAGATCGACGGGCTGCGTGCGCTCGACGCCGGGCCGCTCGCGAACAGCGCCGAGATCGAGAGCATCACGCCGTTGCTCATCAACCTCGCGATGAACAACGACGGGATGCACGACCTCGGCGTCCGGTTCCAGTAACCGCTACCGGGACTCGACGATTCTCGACCAACCACGGAGCGCGTCGCCTCCCGCCGCACCGATTCGATCGTCGCGCCGTCGAGCGAGACGTCCTCACCCCGGTCGGTCATGGAACCGGCTCGTCGGCGACCGCGTCGAGATCGAGGTCCACAGCACGAGCCTCCTCGCGGATCGCGTGGGCGTCGGCGACCGTGAGTTCGCCGTCCTCGTAGAGCACTTCGCCGTCGACCATCGTGAACGCGACGTCGTCGCCGTGGGCCGCAAAGACCAGATGCGAAAGCACGTCGTGGAGTGGCGTCGCGCGCGTGAGGTCGGTCGTGAGCCCGATGATGTCGGCCTTCCACCCCTCCACGAGCTTGCCGATCCCCTCGAACCCGGCGGCGTCCGCACCGTTTACCGTCGCCATCTCGAACACCGTCTCGGCGGGCGTGCTCGTGGGATCGAGCGCGTCGACCTTCTGGAGCAGGCTCGCCTGGCGCATCTCGGTGAACGGGTCGAGGGTGTTGTTGCAGGGCGGGCCGTCGTTGCCGAGCGCGACGTTGATCCCGCGATCGAGATAGTCCGGGATCGGCGCGATCCCCGAGGCGAGCTTCATGTTCGACGAGGGGCAGTAGGTGACGTGGGTGCCGGTCTCGGCGAGCACCTCGCGCTCGGTCTCGTCGGTGTGGACACAGTGGGCGAGCACGACGTCCTCGCCGGTGATCCCCACCTCGTCGAGCCAGTGGATGTTGCGGTGGCCGGTCTCGCGCTCGACCGTCGCGATCTCGTCTTGGTTCTCGCTCGCGTGGGTGTGGATGCGGACGCCGTCGTACCGGTCGGTGAGTTCGCGCACACCGCGGAGACACTCCTCGGTGCAGCTCACCGCGAACCGTGGCGTCACCGCGTATCGGATGCGGTCGTCGAACGCGCCGTGGTACTCCCGGATGAGTCGTTCGCTCTCGTCGAGGCCCGCGTCGGTTTCTTCGAGGAGGCCATCGGGCGATTCCTTGTCCATCAGGACCTTCCCCAGCCGTCCACGGATTCCCAGCTCGCCGGCGGCCTCGAACGCCCGATCGGCGTGTGAGACGGAGAGGTGATCCACACACGTGGTCGTCCCGCTCTCGATCAGTTCGAGATACCCGAGTTTGGCGGCGGCTTCCATCTGATCGGCGTCGAGAGTCGCCTCCATCGGGAGAACGTAGTCGAACAGCCAGTCCAGCAGCGCGGTGTCGTCCGCGATCCCTCGTCCGAGGCTCTGGATCGAGTGAATGTGACCGCCGACGAGGCCCGGCGCGAGCACGTCGTACGCCGTGGTCGCGTGGTCGGGGTAGCGATCTTCCAGCTCCGCTGCGTCGCCGACGGCTTCGATCCGGTCGTCCTCGACCACGACCGCACCGTCGTGGATGACCGTCTGCGCGTCGACAACGACGGTGCCAGCCAGTAGCATAACCGAGTACCGGTCGCCGGTCGACGAACAAAAAGGTTGCTAGCTGTCGGTCGACGGCATGTGCGACGTACTCTGTCGGCTTTCCTCACGGGAACACGTCAGGCGTTCTCGCTGTCGGGCGTCGCCGTGACGTCGCCGAACACGTACTGCACGACGAACCCGGCGAGGAGCGTCGCGACGGTGAGACCGGCAGCCACCGGGTAATCGATCGAGAGCCCGGCTGCCAGAAGCGTGAGGAAGCCGAACGCGACCCCAGCGGTGAGGAGGCCGCCCGGCGCGTGGAAGGTCGGCGTTACGTCCGTCCGGTAGACCCGGAGACCGACGAACGACGCGATGTTGATGGCATAGGGGAGGACGGTGCCGACGAGCGCGGCGAGCACGATCCCGCCGACGACCTGCTTGCCGACGACGACGGCCGCAGCGGCAATGGCGACGACACACAGCGCGACGTAGGGGGCGTTCGTGCGGTCGCTCGTCGCGGCGAACGCAGTCGGGAACGTGTCGCGTTCGGCGAGTGCGCGGAGGACGCGCGCGGAGCTGGTCATGCCGACGAGCATCGTGGTGAAGATGGCGACGAGCGCCGCGACGGGCAGTGCGTAGTTCGCGAGCAGCGGGAGCCCCGCGTCGACGACGACCGCCGAGAGCGGCGCGACCATCACGAGATTGTCGCCCGCGAACGCGCTCGGAGGAGTCGTGAGATGGAGTGCGACCACGACCGCCGTGTAGCACAGCGTGGTGATGAGAAGGCTCCCGACGATCGCGCGCGGGATCGTCCACGCCGGCCGTTTCACCTCGCCCGCGGCCGCGGGAACGACCGTCCACGCGCCGTAGCCGGTGATCGCGACGCCGACGGCGGTGAGGAACTGGGTGCTACTTCCGGTAACGAACGGCGTCGTGTTCGCGGGCTCGCCGTTCGCAAATCCGAGAGCTGCGACCGCCGCGAGCACCGCGAGGACGAACGCGGTGAGGACGAGGTTCGTGTGTTTGGTCACGTCGATCCCGGCGAGCGTGACGCCGAGGCTCGCACCGATCGCGAGCAGCCCGAACAGCACGGTGTGGGACCGAACTCCCGCGAGCGACGGGATCGCGCCGAGGTAGTTCGCGACGTACCACGCCGAAACCGCGACGCCGAACACCCAGCCGAGCGCGTACGACGTTCCTTCGAGGTAGGAGAAGAACTGTCTGACGAGCCCGTTCGAGCCGAGGGTTTCGGCCGGGAAGACCGCCGGGCCGCCGGAGTGGGGGAACGCGGTCGCGAGCTCGGTGTAACAGAGCGCGATACTCACCATCCCGACGCCCGCGACGAGCCATGCGAGGATCGCCGCCGGACCGATCCACTGACCGGTGAACGCGGGGTAGAAGAACACCGACGAGCCGATCATTCCGCCGACGCTCAACAACAGCAGGTCACGGAGGCCGACCGTCCGCGGGAGATCGTCCGGGGTTTCGCGAGCGTCCGCCATTGCGTTCGCTCTGGAGCAGAGCCAATTAGGACTACCGGATGGTTGCCGTGACGACGCGGTGGAACCACCTGCTGTCGCCACAAGCTCTGGACTGAGTGACGCCTCGCTTGACGCTTTCTGGAAGCTACCGTTGTTGAACCCGATCAGGATCGACGAAACTGCCGGATCGACCGTCCGAGAGGGGTTTTTTCCAGTGGATTACCGGGACGCGATGGCTTCGATCTCGACGCCGACGCCCTTCGGGAGGTTCCCCACCTCGAAGGCGCTTCTGGCGGGCGGCTCGTCGTCGAAGAAGCCGGCGTAGGTCTCGTTCATCTCGTCGAAGTCGTCGATGTCGGCGAGGAGAATCGTCGTCTTGAGCACGTCGCCCATATCGAGCTCCTCCTCGGCGAGGATGGCTTCGACGTTCGAGAGTGACTGTTCGGTCTGGGTCGCGATCGACTCGTCGGCGAGCGAATCGCCGTCGGGCGTGAACGGGATCTGACCCGCGGTGAAGACGAGATCGTCGTTCGTGGTCGCCTGGCTGTACGCGCCGACCGCCGCCGGTGCGTCGCCCGTACTGATGATGCGCTTCACGCGCTCACCTCACGCTGGCCCGGCTTAATCTTTCTGGAGTGTGGGTAAGCAGCCGAACGCCGGCCGCTGTCACCGGTCTCACTCACCACGGCGTGATCTCACGCCCGTTCAACTCGCCCTCGTCGAAAGGCGTGTGGCGAGTCGTTGAATCGATGGACTGTGACGCCGGTCTCTGGTGATGACGCAACTCACTGTCACCGATCGAACGAAGGACATTTTCCGATTTTTACACACTAAGGGTGTGTATTATCTCGCCCGATCGTCACTCTGGCGAACGAGTTCTTTCACTTTCGTGTTCCGACGACCGGTTCGTGACGGTGCGAACCCGCTTCCGTCAGTCGACGACCGCACAGTCACCCACCGGCCACAGCACGCACCATCAATCCAATCAAAACAATCAACTCACTACCGACTGAAACAGCCGACAGCGATACGATGAACCCAGCTCCCTTACGAGACTCTCAGTGGAGGGTCGAAACGGTCGGATGTGATGTCGACTGGACAGCTGTGATCGTCAATCAAGGCTACTATTCAACTATTTCAGCGAACTGTACTTATACTCATCATTCCAACGCCCATCTTCACTATTCGTTTGTAACTATCACTCAACACTCGCTTCGTACCACTGCATTGTCGACCGTGACTGCGATACGGCACTATTGACCGATCTCTAGCGGATTCATCGAACAGGTCAAATTTTCCACCGCTTCGTGGATTCGTACGTGTTGTTATTTTTAATCTATTACCGGCCGCGACGAGTAGACCAATTTCGCTAGTAGCAGTCCCGCGATCCGCGTGGACCGCTGAATCGTCGACGACGTTCGGGATGGTTCGCTCCCGGGTCGCTTCGGCGAAGAGCAACGATTAAACGGCGGGCAATCCTCGCGCCGAGTATGCAACGACGGGCTGCGGCGGTCTACATCGTTTTCTTCGTGGTGGTCGCGATTGGGGCGTACTCGTTGATCACGGTGGCCGAGGAGCCGACCGTCTCGGTCGAAGGGCAGAGCTACGCTCAGGGGGACACCCTCCAGGCTGGAGGACAGGCGTGGATGGTCAACGTCAGCGACGGCTCCGGCGAGGTGTCGCGGGTCAACGAATCGGTCCAGTTCAGCACCTCGTTCGCGAACAACTCCACCCTCCTCTATCAGAACGAGACCTATCGGACAGCGCCCAACGGCTCCGGCGGTGGGGGCGCAGCCGGGACCACGACGCCAGGCGCGCCCACCACTACCACTCCGTCTGGAGCGATGGCCAACGGCTCCGACGGCACACGCTTCCGGGTCGCGATCGCCAACGTTTCCGGGGGGAACGCCTCCAGCGGAAACGCCTCCGGTAACGCATCGACGGGCAACGCGTCCGCCGGCAATGCCTCCGGCGGCAACGCGTCCGCCGGGAACGCGTCCACTGCCAATCTCACCTCGTTCACGCTTCGTGAGACGTTCGACGTGAACCAGCAACTGCGGGACGATCCGGACGTCGCGGACACGGCGCTGACCGGGGTCAACGGCACCCAGTACGTCCGGTATCAGAACGGAACGACCCAGCCGCTCGGCGAGTATCTGCCGACGCCCGAAACCCGGAACGTCTCGGTCGGTGACGAGTTCCCCTACGCCAACAACTCCACGACCGTCTCGGGCGTCAACACGAGCGGCGTGTCGCTCGCGTGGACCGGTCCACAGACTGAATCGATGGAGCTCGCGGCGGGAGAAAACGTCACCGTCGGTAACACGACGTACGTCACCCAGTTCGGTGCGGACAACAGCACCGTCACGCTCTCACAGGACGTCGCCGGCTACCAGGAAGAGCTGGCCGATGTCCAGGACTTCGAAGACCGCATTCTCGGTCTCTGGGGGATCATCATCATCAGTATCTTCGCTGCCATCCTCATCGCGGCGCTCGCGTACATGCCCGTGAGAGGCTGAATCCCAAATCATTCTTTCGGGCTGAACGTCGCCCTCTCGCAGCTCTCTTCGGTCTTCATTTCGTTCGGAGAACCGTCAGAAACGGGCCGGGAGGGATTCGAATCACGCTCGTTCCGTTCGTGGTTCGAGAGAGCGAAGCTCTCTCGTCATCACGAAAGGCGCTTCGCGCCTTTCGAACGACTTCGCTCACTTCACTCCCTGCTTCGAATCCTCCTTGCCGCTTCGCTGCTCGCGTCCGTTTTCGGTGACTTCGCTCCGCTCGTCACGGCGTTTCACTCGCTCCGCTCGTGAAACCGTCGCAGAAGCGGGCTGGGAGGGATTCGAACCCCCGACCGTCCGGTTAAAAGCCGGACGCTCTGCCTAACTGAGCTACCAGCCCACACCCGCGCTGGGGCCGTCGTGCCTAAATCAGTACCGTTCCGGCGGCGAGTCCTCGGTCGGTTCCCACACATCGAGCGCCTCGGCGACGAGGGCCGACGGATCGACCCCCCGGAGGGCGGCCTGGCGTCTGAGCTCGCGGTACGTCTCCGATGGAAGGTCGAGCGTCACCTCCCCGGGCGGGACACCGTGAGTGGCGAGCGCGCGCTCCGGCGGGACGTCCGAGTTGATGTCGCTCGCGATCGATCGGACGTCCCGCACGGTGAGATCGGCGTCGAGGGTCGCCCACGCGAGCAGGAAGCGCGCCTCGCCCGCGACCCGGGCGATGTGTTTCGCCGCGGTCGGGGCGATCTCGCCGGTGGCGACGTACTGACGGATCGATCGCGGGAGATCGTGAACCCGTGCCCACTTCCGGATGAACGACACCGTGGCGTCGCCGTCGACGCGCTCGGCCGCGGCCTTGTACGAGCCCTCGCCGCGGACCAAAGCCGCACACGCCGCCGCCCCGCGGAGCATGTAGACACTGTCGGCGTCGCCCACGGAATCGTCGGCGAACGACCGCACGATCTCGGCGGCGCGCGCCACGCTCTCGGGATCGTCGGGATCGAACTGGACGGCCTCGCGCGCGCGTTCACCGGCAAAGGTGGGATCACCCCGGATCACCGGCTCGCCGACGGGCGAGTCGCGGTCGGTCCTCGTCCCGTCGGGCGCGCCGTCAGGGGTCATACCGCCTCGTGGAGACGACGAATGAAAAGTACCCCGCCACCGTGTGTCAGCCGCGCACCGTCAGTCGGCGTTCGCCTCGCGCTCTTCGGAGAGATGCTCCCAGATCTCGGTGCAGCCACAGCCGTCGTCGACGTCGTCGAGATGATCCGTGTTCGGTTCCCGCTGCTCTTCGGCCGGCTCCGGGTCGCTCATCGATCCGCTCCCGATTCGTCGTACAGCTCCGGTGCGACGTCCGCCGACACGTGTTGGCGTTCGCCGTCGTTCTCTCTCATCACTCCGCGGTACGCCAGTGGCCCGGATAAGGCCGCGCCCACCTGTAAACCCTACCCAGGCTCTCGCTTACCGGCAACAGTTGTCGTGATATCCGACAGTCGAATCACGGACAATGCCGACGCCCTCGGGTGATTTCGGTGTTGCCGTGCGTCATCGAACCTGTGGACGTTCGAGGGCGATCGTGGGTCGATGGGTTCAGGGGAGCGCGGCGTCGAGAACGGCTGTGCCAATCGACGTCCACCAGCTCGACGCCGGGGCGTGGATCAGCGTCAACGACACCCGCGAGGTCAGCGTCGGCGACCTCTGGTGGCTCGCGCGACACGACGTCTGTCCCTGCGAGATGGCGGATTTCCTCGCCGAAGGGTTCGTCGAGGTCGGCGTCGATCCCCCAACGATCGAGGCCCGCATCGCCGGCCAGTGCATCGCCTGCGGGGCGAGCGACGTCACCGACTGGCTCACGGTCGGTCGGGTGATCGACGGCGAGTTCTATTCCGTGGTTCCCGAGAGCGTCCACGTCCCTCGCCGGCGCACTCGCCTCGCTCGCTCCGAGTGACCCTCTCCAACGACCCGGAATACCGGCAACATTCTCTCCCTCCGGCGAGACGCGGGGAGGATTGACGCCACGGGCGAGGGTTTAGGCGTCGGACGCTTTGCGGTGATATGCCGAGTAAAGTCGAGGGCTGGAAAGACGAGGTCTACGGCGAGGAGGTCCGCGAGCATCTCTTCGAGTTCGCCGAGAAGGGGTGGGAGGCGATCCCCGAGGACGAACACGACGCGTGGTTCGAGCGGTTCAAATGGTGGGGGTTGTACCACCAGCGCAACGGCCAGGAGAGCTACTTCATGATGCGGATCGGGACGCCCAACGGCGTGCTCGAACCGGGCCAGCTCGAAGTAGTCGGCGAGATCGCCGACGAGTACGCCCGCGGTCCGGTCGACAACCCCGAGTTCGGCGGCGCGTACTGCGACTGGACCACCCGCCAGTCGATCCAACTCCACTGGATCCGGATCGAGGACGTCCCCGAAATCTTCGAGAAACTCGAAGAAAACGGCATGTCGACCATCCAGGCCTGCGGCGATTCCTGGAGAAATATCGTCGGCTGTCCGGTCGCGGGCAAGGACAAACACGAGCACGTCGATGCGTGGCCAGTAGCCGAAGAGCTCCACGAGGAGTTCAAGGGCAACGACGCCTACGAGAACATGCCCCGGAAGTGGAAGGTCTCGGTCACGGGCTGTGACGAGGGCTGCGGCCAGGGCGACATCAACGATCTAGCCTTTGAACCCGCCGAGAAGGAGATCGACGGCGAGGAAACGATGGGGTTCAACGTCCGCGTCGGCGGCGGCCTCTCGCGGAAAGAACCGCGCTTCGCGCGCGACATCGACGTGTTCTGCACCCCCGAGGATGCCTCGAAGGTCTCCGCGGGCATGTCTGCCCTCTTCCGCGATCACGGCGACCGCGACGACCGATTCAACGCCCGGATCAAGTTCCTCGTCGACGAGTGGGGTACCGAGAAGATCCGCGAAACCCTCCAAGAGGAGTACATCGACTACGAGCTCCCCACGGCCGGCGAGGACCTCCGCGAGGACTACACCTACAACGCGGGTCGCCAGGACGAACACGGCGACCACATCGGCGTCCACGAACAGCCCGACGGCAACTACTACGTCGGCCTCGATGTCCTCGTGGGGCGGATGGGAGCCGAGGACACCCTCGAACTCGCCGACCTCGCCGACGAGTACGGCTCCGGTGAGGTTCGACTCACGCAGCGCCAGAACGTCATCGTGACCGACGTTCCCGAGGACGATCTCGACGCGTTCCTCGACGAACCCCTCTTGGAAGACTACTCGCCCGACCCACACCCGTTCATGCGCGGCTCGATCGCCTGCACCGGGACGGAGTTCTGCTCGCTCTCGATCGTCGAGACCAAGAACCGCCAGGTCCGGTACGCCCGCTGGCTCAAAGAGAACGTCGCGCTCCCCGACGGGATCGAGGACTTCCACGTCCACCTTTCGGGCTGTACCGCCTCGTGCGCCCAGCCACAGATCGCCGACATCAGTCTTCGGGGAATGAAGACCAGAAAGGACGGCGAGCCCGTCGAGGCGTTCGACATCGGGCTCGGTGGCGGACTCGGCGAGGACCCCCACTTCGCGGACTGGATCGCGATGCGGGTCGCGGCCGACGAGGTGCCTGGCTACATCGCGAACGTCCTCGCGGCCTACGAGGACGAATCCGACGACTCCGAGAGCTTTCGTGAGTTCATCGCCGCGCGCGACGAGGACGAACTCGAAGCGCTCGCCGACCCCGAGGAGACCGACTACGAGGACCCGTTCATGCACAACACGAAGATGACGTGGTACCCCTACGCCGAGGAGGACGACATGGACGACCGACCGACGCCCGCCCGCGCCGACGGCACCCCGATCCCGGCTGACGACTGAGACGCCCGCTTCGACGCGTTCGTTTTTCGTCGCGATCCGTGTCGACGATACAGTTACGATACTGTCGCTCGTTGACCGTGCTATGGAATTGAACCACTACGCGGTCTTCAGCAGCGACGAGCGGCGGATCGCCACTGCGGAGTTCAGAGGTGGGCGTGTAACGGCGGTGCTCTCCGAATTCGAACTCGACCTCCGAGGAGCGGAGACGCCCGGATTTCCGGCGGTAATCGACATACGGGTACTCTTCGCCGAGGTGGACGTCACCGTTCCCGACGAGTGGAACGTCGACGTACGACTGTCGACGCCGCTGTGCGAGTTCCGAGACAGGCACGCGATCCACGCAGCCGAGGAAGGGCCGGCGAGCGAACCCGATCTCGTTCTGACCGGCTTCGGCGTGCTCTCCGAGATCACGCTCAGGGGGTGATCCGATCGGCGTAGCCGAACGCGGGGACGAACCTGCTGTGATTCCTGTTCCCGTCCCCGCTCGCCCACAGTCTCGTTAAGTATCCGGCTGTCGAAACCGGGGTATGAGCGATCGCATTCTGAAGGTCAACGCCTACACCACGCTCGATCTGCTCGACGGCCACGCGGAGGGTCACGATTTCGAGGAGGACGCACTCGCGGTGCTCAACGTCACCGCTGCCCGCAAAAACCCCGAGCACGTCCAGCTCCAGCTCGAAATCGACAACACAGACCTCGACCACCTTCCTGCTCACGCCGACGAGGTGCAGCTCTCACCCGACCAAGCCCGCGAGGTCGCGGCCGCGCTCGAAGACCACGCCGCGGACGTCGAGGCCGCCCAGAACTAAGTGGCGTTTGCGCGCTCGTCGTTCTCGATCTATCGATCAGCTTGCCGGTCGCCCTCGCTGCGCTCGCGCCAGTCGCGCTGTTGTCGGCGCTCGGTGACGTGCCGTCGGCCGTCGGCCAGCGCCTCGCGCACCTCCGACTCGAACTCGGCCGCGGGCGTGAGGAACTCGTCAGCGAACGACTCGACGACTTCGTAGGTCCACCGCCCGTCGATCGCACCTGCTGGAAGGAGATCGTCGCGGAGGACGTCCGCCCACGCGTCGTGGCCGGACCTGCGGAGTTTCTCGCGTGCGTCGTCCAGCCTGTCCATCCCGCGACCGACCTCGTGGTGGAACGCGACGAGATGGCCGTACCCCCGATGGAGATGTTCGATGCCGAGCTGGAGGTCGTGGAGCGCGGTCCGTTCGGTTTCGTCGAGGTCGGTGGGCTCGTCGTCCATACTGGAACATCACCGACCATGAACAAAACACCTCGGCGCAGGGACGCGTTCGTGGACGATACTGGATCGGGCGGGGCCGCCGCAACGCTAACTGCTTTCCGTATCCTCTACCCACGACCTGCATGGCATTCAACGGCGGCTGGACCGCGGAACGAATGGGGGACCTCGACGGAAAGACGGTGATCGTCACCGGCGCGAACAGCGGGCTCGGCTACGAGGCGGCGCGGGAGTTCGCGATCCACGGCGCGAACGTCGTCCTCGCGTGCCGCAGCGTCGAGCGCGGTGTCGAGGCGGGCGAGCGGATTCGGGAGGACGCGCCCGAAACCTCGCTCACGGTCATCGAGCTGGATCTCGCGGATCTCGCGTCGGTTGGCCGCTTCGCCGCCGACTTCACCGACACCCACGACGAGCTCCACGTGCTCTGCAACAACGCCGGCGTGATGGCGATTCCGCGGAGCGAGACCGTCGACGGGTTCGAGACCCAGTTCGGCGTCAATCATCTGGGGCACTTCGCGCTCACCGGCACCCTCCTCGAACACCTCCACGAGACCGACGGCGAGACCCGCGTCGTGACCCAGAGCAGCGGCCTCCACGAGAGCGGCGCAATCGACTTCCGTGATCTCCAGCACGAGGATTCCTACGACGAGTGGGACGCCTACGGCCAGAGCAAGCTCGCGAACGTCCTCTTCGCCTACGAGCTCCACCGACGGCTCCGGAACGTCGGCGTCGACGACGTAACCAGCGTGGCGTGTCACCCGGGCTACGCGGCGACGGACCTCCAGCGCCGGGGGCCCGAACAGGCCGGCGAGACCCTCCGGCTGTGGGGGATGAAGGCCGCGAACGCCATCGTCGCTCAGGACGCCGCGACGGGCGCGCTGCCCATGCTCTACGGTGCTACCGAACCTGGTCTGAGCGGCAGCGAGTATATCGGCCCCGGCGGGGTCCGAAACATGCGCGGCTCGCCCGAAGAACAGCGCTCCAGCGAGCGATCGTACGACGAGACGACGGCAGCACGGCTTTGGGAGGTCTCGGCGGAACTGACGGGCGTCACCTACGACTTCGACGTCGCGGCGAACTGAACAGTCGTTGCCAGGGACGGTGATTCGAACCGGCAGGTGATCGAATCGACTCTTACTCGTCGTCGCCGACCTCGGCGGCGGAGTCGTCGTCCGTCTCGATACCGCCCTCGGTGGTGGTGTCTCCGTCGACGAGTCGTCCCTCAATTTCCGCGTCACCGTCTTCATCGCCGAGGCGGCCGGCGTACTCGTCCCAGAGGTCCTCGTCGAGGAGTTCTCGGATCGGGTGGTCGTCGGCTGCGTCGTCCGCCGCCAGTCCGTATAGAAGCCCGAGACCCCCTCCTAGCGCCGCGCCGGACCGCGCTCCTTCGAAGTCCTCCGAGGCGGTCGCCCGGCCCGCGCCCATCTCCGCGCCGCGGAGCACCGACTCGGCGTCGGCCTCGGTGACCCACTGAGCGTACGCCTCGGGCGTGAGTTCCTCGGCGAGGTACGCCGACGCGCCCACCATCGCGCCGACCGACTTGCCGTCGATATTTCGCGTGCCCGCTCCCGCCGAGGCCCCGGCGTTGGCCCGCTTCGCCATCATCGTCGGATCCAGGTCGTCGAACATGGTGTCGTCGTGGCTGGTGGCGTACGCGCCAACCACGCTCCCGCCGAGCACCGCACCCGAGAGGAGGGCCGCCGTGGAGTAACTCGCTGCGATGGCTGGGTTGGCGACCGTGACGCCGGTGGCCAGGCCCCAGAGCGCGGCCTGCTTCGGATCGGCGTCGCGGACGGTTCGCTTGAGTTCGAGCGTGCCGATGCCCGCACGATCGCGCGCGGCGCGGACGACATCTCGGGTCTGATCCCGATCGACCGACGGGAGCGGGACATCACGATCGAGCGAGGACCCCGCTGTCGACCGCGCGTCCGCGGCGAGTTCGCGCGACCGCTCGATACCGGGGAGCATCGACGACTCGGTGTCGACGTCCGTGCTGCCCGCCGACGCCAAGCCGTCGTCGTCGACGCCCATAGCCCGATCGGCATCGTCGCCAGCCACGCGATCACGCGCGTCGCCGAGCGTCGAGCGGACGCGGTCGAACACGCCGTCGCCGGTCTCCTCGTCCCCGACAGTCACGAGAATCTCCGTCCCGTCGGACTCGCCTGCCGCGTCGTGTTCGCCCTGGAGATTCGCGAGTCGCTCGACGAGATCGTCGGTGTCGCGTGCGTCGGCCACCGCGGCGTCGGCCTCGTCGCGCAGGCGGTCGGGGAGGTCGGCGAGCAGTTCCGTAACCCCCTCCTCGGTCCCATCGTCCGTCGCGTTCGGGTCGTCCATGCCCGCATGGAGGCGACGCTCACGGAAAAGCGTTCGAGCAGCGTGTGCAGCGTCTATATCTCGATGGTGTCGCCGAGATCGGGCGCGGCAGCATCGATCCCCTCGTCCTGCAGCTCCGCCGCGAACGCCTCGCACCGATCGCCGTGGTTGACGAGCACCTGGCTGTCGCGGTACGAATCGAGGTAGTCGAACAGTCCATCACGATCGGCGTGTGCGGAGAAGTCGTACTGCTCGACCTGGGCGCTGACCGGCATCCGGCGGCCGTCGATCTCGGCACTCCCGGTGTCGAGCAGGTCGCGGCCCGGCGTCCCCTCGACCTGGTAGCCGGTGAGCGCGATCTTGTTCACCGGATGGCCGGAGATCGCGGGGATGTACGTCATCGCGGGCCCGCCCGACAGCATCCCGCTGGTGGTGACGATCGCGGTCGACTGCTCGGCGATCCGCTTTCGCTGGCCGTCTCGCCCCGTGACGAATCTGGCGTGGCTCGTGGCTCGCTGGAGCGCGTCGGCGTCGCGGACGAACTCGGGATACTGGCGGAGCATCTCCGTCACTCCCTGGCCCATCCCGTCGACGTAACACGGGATGTCGTACTCCGAACAGACGAGTAACAGCTCCTGAGTGCGACCGATCGCGAACGCCGGGATCACCACCGTCCCGCCCTCCCACAGCGTCGTCCGGACGCTCTCGACGAACCGCTCCTCGACCGCGGCACGGTCCTCATGCTCGACGTCCGAGTACGTGCTCTCACAGAGCACCACGTCCGCATCCGGACGTGCGGTGGTTGGCGGAACGAGCCGCTGTCCGCCGACGGACGCCTCGATCTCGTTCGTGCGATCTCCAACACTGCCGTCGTTCTGTGACGTTCCGGTGTGGAAATCCCCCGTGTAGAGCAGGCTGGTGTCGCCGTCATCCACGAGGACGTGCGCGCTACCGGGAATGTGGCCCGCGTCGAAGAACGTCACCGCGTGGCCGGCGGCGGTGAACGACTCACGATAGCTGTGGGTCGTGGCGACTTCACTGACGCGTTTGAGGTCGGTCTCGGTGAACGGGCACCGATAGGAGCCGCCGTGGAGTTTGAGCGTGTCTCGCGCGAGGGTTCGGGCGAGCTCGCCGGTCGGTGGCGTCCAGTGGATCGAGGGGCGGGAATCACCCGAAAGCAGCCCAGGCACGACCCCGGCGTGGTCGAGGTGGCCATGCGAGACGACCACCGCTTCGGGATCGACCGATCCGACGGGAAACCCCGGCGGCGTGCCCGATCGCATCCCGTAATCGAGTAGAAGAGAGTCGTTGACGAGGACGGCGCTCCGACCGACCTCGCGAGCGCCCCCGAGAAAGCGGAGATCCATTGGGAGCACTACCCGTCGAACGGGTTTCGGCCCGTCGGTTCACAGCCGGCTGCACGCACCTCGTGATCGGCGAGAGTGACACTCGATCGTCTTTGTCCACCCCCGATCGCTTTCGTTCGCCCCTCGATCGGCTCGCCGTCCCCGAGACGAGTGGTCCATGATACCGACCCCCAATGAATAAGTACTCTCACCGATGATGATGTATGACGAAGTTTCGATGTATCCGATGGTCCCGCTCACGGCGCTCGTCATGCCGCTCCAGAGCGGTCTCGTTCCGGACGGCGGCCGCGACGAGATCTTTCAGACGATCTTCGTGTGGTTCCTGATCCTCGGGACGATCGTCGGGGTCGTCGTCATCGGGTACATGCTCTACAATGCGTACAAGTTCCGGGACCGCGGGGAGCGGGACGATGACGACGGTATCGACCGTCCCGAACTGGGTGAACTGCCCGAGGGTGGCGGTGGCGGGCGGAAGCTCGCGCTGTCGCTCCTGTTGAGCGCCGCCATCGTGATCTCGCTCATCACGTGGACGTACTTCGCGCTCGTGGACGTCGAAACCCGGGCGACCCAGACCGACGACAGTCTCAACGTGCAGGTCGAGGGGTTCCAGTTCGGCTGGGAGTTCATCTATCCGAACGGCAACACCTCCGAGACGCTCCGGGTGCCCGCAAACACGACGGTACAGCTCACCGTCACCTCGCGCGATGTCTTCCACAACTTCGGGATCCCGGCGTTCAAGATGAAGACCGACGCTCTCCCCGGCCAGACCACCGACACGTGGTTCCAGCCGAACGAGACCGGGACGTACCAGGCCCAGTGTTTCGAGCTCTGCGGCGCGGGCCACTCCGCGATGAACGCGAACGTGAGCGTGATGGAACCCGACGCGTACGAGCAGTGGTACGAAAACACCACTCCTGCGAACACCACGGGTAACGCTACTACGAACGCCACGACGGATAACGCGACAGCAACCAACGCCACCACAGGGAACGCGACGACGGCGAACAACGCGACGGCAGCGACCAACGGAACCACAGCAGCATGACCGATCGATCAGAACCGACGCCGGACGGGGGGTACGCGGGAGCGGGCGAGGAGCTCCCCGCGACGACCGACGACGGGGACCATGCGACGACTGAATCGCATGGACTGCCGCCGTACGGATCGGTCAAGCGGTGGCTCGTCACCACGAATCACAAGGACGTCGGCATCCTCTACACCGTGACTGCGCTCTTTTTCCTCGTGTTCGGGGGCGTTCTCGCACTCTTGATGCGGGTCCAGCTCTTCTCGCCTGGGTCGGGGGTCCTCAGCCCGATGGGGTACAACCAGACCGTCTCGACGCACGGCCTCATCATGGTGTTCTGGTTCCTCTCGCCGTTCGCGTTCGGCTTCGCGAACTACGTCGTCCCACTTCAGATCGGTGCGAAAGACCTCGCCTTCCCCCGATTGAACGCCCTCAGCTACTGGCTGTACCTCTTTTCGGGACTGTTGCTCGGCGTTTCGTTCTTCCAGGGCGGGACGTTCGCCGGCGGTTGGACGATGTACGCGCCGCTCAACATCCCGACCTACACGCCGAGCATCGGGGCCAGCACGGCGATCCTCGCACTCTTACTGTTCGTGGTGAGCGTCACCGTCTCGTCGGTGAACTTCCTGACCACGATGCACCGGATGCGCGCGGAGGGGCTGACCCTCCGACGACTCCCCCTCTTCACGTGGACCATTCTTCTGACTGTGTGGATGATGCTGTTCGCCTTCGCGGCGCTGCTCGCGGCGCTCGTGATCCTCTCGACGGACCGACTCGTCGGCACGACGTACTTCGCCGCCAGTAGCCCCGGTGGGTCGATCCTCTGGACCCATCTGTTCTGGTTTTTCGGCCATCCAGAGGTCTACATCGTTTTCTTCCCCGCGCTCGGCGTGATGGCGGAAACCTTCCAGACCTTCACCGGACGACGGATCGTGGGCCGGAAGTGGTTCATCGCCGCGATGGTACTGGTGGCGCTCCAGAGCTTCGTGGTCTGGATGCATCACATGTTCCTGACCTCGATCAACCTCCAGATCAAGACGCTCTTTATGGCGACCACCATCGGCATCTCCCTCCCCTTCGACCTGATGGTGTTCTCGCTGATCTACACCACGATCAAGGGGAAAGTGCGCTTTGCCACCCCCTTCCTGTTCACGTTCGGCGCGCTGATCCTGTTCATCGTTGGCGGGATCACGGGCGTCTTTCTGGGGGCTGTCGTGCTCGATTACCAGTTCCGGGGGACGTACTGGGTGGTCGCGCACTTCCACTACGTGATGGTCGGCGGCGTCACCGCGCTGATCGGCGGGCTCTACTACTGGTTCCCGAAGATGACCGGAAAGATGTACGACGAGTTCCTCGGGAAGGTCCACTTCGTCCTCTATTTCGTGGGGTTCAACCTGCTCTACTTCCCGATGTTCGTGGCGTGGGAGACCCCGCGTCGGGTGTTCGAGTACCCCGAGGCGCTCACGATCTGGCATCAGCTCGCCACGGTCGGCGGGTTCATTCTCGGAGCTTCGTTCCTCGTGATGTTCTACAATCTCACGAAGAGCCTCGTCGACGGCGAGGCCGCCACGGGCAACCCGTGGGCGTACTCGACCACCGCCGAGTGGGCGATCCCGTCGCCGCCACCGCTCGAGAACTTCCCCGGCGTCCCGAGCTACCGGAGTGGCTCGCTCGACTTCCTCGGTGGTTCGCCGGAGGTCGCTGACGGCGGTGAGGTTACCGACGGCGGCACGCTCACGACGCGTGACGATCACGCACACGAAGCGCACGCGGGAGAGCCCGAGAGCCACGCGAGCATCTGGCCGTTCGCGATCGGCGTCGGAGCCTTCTTCGTCTTCCTCGGACTGTCGGGTTTCCAGGAAGGGACTCTCGCACCCGGTTTCGCCGGCGGCATGTACCTCACGTTCGCGCTCGTCGGGACCGCGATCGGTGCGGTGTCGCTCGTGGCGCTCGGCCGCGAACGGTTCCACGCCCCGACGGGACCGTTCGGGGAGAGCTGGCCATTTGAGGCGGTCGAGAACACCAAGCTCGGCGTCTGGATCTTCCTCGCCTCCGATATCGTGCTGTTCGGTGCGTTCATCGGCTCGTACGTGTTCGTCCGGATTTCTGCGGGGTGGACCGGATGGGAGCTCGTCCCCGGCGATCCCATTCCGGGGCTGATGAACACCTACCTGCTCCTCACCAGCAGCTTCACCGTGATCCTCGCGCTGGTCGCGGCCGAGAAGCGAAATCGGTGGGGCGTGGTGGCGAGTCTGACCACCACGATCCTGCTCGGGATCGGCTTCCTCGTGAACAAGGGGCTCGAATGGAACCACCTCTTCCACGAGGGGATCGCGATCTCCTCGAACGTCCGCACGTCGACGTTCTTCCTCACCACGGGACTCCACGCCGCCCACGTCATCATCGGCCTGTTGATCGCGGTCTACATGCTCGTGCGGGCGTGGCGGGGGGCGTACCTGGACGACGAGCGCCCGCTCGAATACTTCGGGCTGTACTGGCATTTCGTCGACATCGTGTGGCTGTTCCTGTTCCCGCTGTTCTACATCCTGTGAGGTGATCACGCATGCCATCAACCAGACTCTACGCCGGGATCTACGTCGTGTTGTTCGTGTTCGCGACCGCCCAGGTCGCGTTCGAGTTCGTGGGGCTGCTCGAAAGCGCGTACTGGATCGCGTTCGGGGGGATCATCGTGCTCTCGCTGATCAAGGCGCTGTTCGTCGCGGGCTACTACCAGCACCTCCGATACGAGCCCCGCTCGATCACGTTCGTCGTGCTCTCGGGACTCATCACGGCGCTCGTGTTGACGATCGCGGCCTCGTACTCGATCACCTGATCATGAATGCGGTCTGGGGACTCGTGATGCTCGTGGTGCTCCCGCTGTTGCAGCTCCCGCTCATCGTCTATCTCTCGCGCCGTGTCGAGACCGACGAGGAGTCCCCGCCCCCGGCAGGCTGGGGTGACGGCGTGTACCCACCCGATCCGAACGTCTCACAACAGGTCGGCCAGGAGTCGGCTGATGCTTCGACGCCGGATCGGTCCTCACCGTCGACGCCACCCCTACTGTCCGCATCGCCCGCGCCGTCCACACTACCCGAATCAGCCGCATCGTCAACCCCGTCGACGATCGTCTGCCGTCGCTGTGACGCCGACAACGATCCCGAATTCACGTACTGTCACGACTGCGTGGCGAGGCTGTGATGGAGCGATCCGCTCTCGGGTACGCAGTGTTGTTCTCGGTCCCGGTCGGCGTCGGCGTGTCGATGGGCGTGCTCAGGATGGCGGGCGGCGGACTCACGAACCCGGTCGTCGCGGGTGCGGGCGTGGTGGCGGCGCTCGTCCTCTTCGCGTTCGTCGTCGCGATGCTTGCAACCGGCTCGCCCGACGAGGAGCGATCATCCGCGCGATGAGTCTCTGATCGAGAGCCATCCGCGGAGCCGGTTGGTTTATGATAGCACGGAACGTCCATCGATCATGCGACGCGAGCCGCTCCTCTTCGGGCTGACCGTTCTCGGGGTCGTCGTGGGGTTGGCCATCCTGCTGGCCGCGGAAGCAGTCGGGGCTGGCGAGACGATGATCGTCCTCGGTGGCGTGATCGCACTCGCCGCCGTCGGCGGACTGACCGGCCTCATCGGGGCGCTCGACGGCTGAACGCCGAATAGGCTTCCTTGGCCCCGCTGGTCAGCTCTGTAGCCCGAGAACGATCATGTACGCGAGCACGTACCCGGCGTACAGCAGGCTGAGCGCACCGACGACCTTGAGATGGAAGACGAACAGGTCGTCGGCCTCGTCGTCGACGGCGGTCTCGTAGGCCGCGCGCTCGTCGTCGGTCCAGGCCTCGCGGTGAGTATCACCGACGTGGAGCGTACACGCCTGCTCGGTCCGGAACGGTTGTGAGCAGTACGGACACCGCGCCGCGGGCGTCTCCGCCTCCGGGATCGCGGTGTCGGGAATGCGTTCGCTGTCGGTTGCTGCTGAACTGTCGGGGGCGAGTGATTCGGTCATAGGTAGGGTGGTGGTGTGTACGGCTGGCCGACGATCCACATGCTGAGAACGGTGTAGAAAACCATCACGAGGACGAAGGGGTACTGGCTCCGGATCGGCGCGAGCCGTCCGGGGAAGAGCGCAAACGAGCGCGCGTGGGCCACCCAGACCGCGAGCATGTGGCCCGCGAGCACGAACACGAGCTGGAGCGTGCCGAACCACGCCGGTAGGACGAGGGTCTGGATGGCCGCCGGCGGGGCGAGGGGCTGGGTCGCGACCGCGATCAAGGCGGGTGAGAGGCTGAGGAAGTATCCCAGAAAATGTGCGAGATGGTAGCCGGCGGCGATCGGGACTAGGGCGGGCGCGAACCAGTCCCGGAGGTAGCGGGCGGTGACGTACGTGTCCGCCGTCCGGCGCGACCAGCGTGCGGCGACCCGATAGACGTACAGGAAACAGCCGAAGCCCGCGATCGCGGCCCCGAGATAAACCACGGAGGGTGGTACTCCCCACCCGACGAGCGCACGAACGGCCCTCGCCCACGCTGGCGTCGCGACGAGTCCATCGTAGGTGGTGACCCAGAGCAGCGCGACCACGAACGCGGTTTCGTCCGCCCCAGTCGGCCGCTCCTCGGAAAGCGCCCCACCGGGAAGCACGAAATCGAACCCCTTTCGTGTCCGCTGGAGCGGTGCGACCCGGCCGTACCACCGGAAGACACGCGCGATCGGGTCGACGACGCCGAACCACGTCTCGCTCCCATAGACGACCGCACCGGCGACCGTCACGACCGAGTAGGCCACGATCACTCCAACGAGAGTTCGTGGCTGCTGGGCGAGCGGGCTGACGACTTCGAGCCAGACCAGCCCGACCAATCCGACGACGCTCGGCCACGCGCCGAGGCGGTCGGGATAGCGCTGGATCGGCTGGCTCCCCCGGAGTCGGGAGCCGAGCGCGGCGAGCGTCCGCCACGGGTTCACCGCTGGCCACGTGTTCCCGACGAGATAGGTGGTCATCGAGTAGCCCGCCCACCAGCCGGCCCAGACCGCCACGATGGCAAGGTTCGCCGCTGCCACCTGCGGACCGATCCACCCGACCGCCACGATCGCGGCGAGCAAGCCGACGCCCAACCATCGGCAACCCCGGACGGCGATGGTTCGGATCGTCGCTCGGGTCGGGAGTTCGGCACGCCAGTCGGTGACGTCACGGATGAACGCGTGGTCGGTCACGAGGCTCGTGAGCAGGAAGGAGGCCCCGATGACGCCGCCGCCGGTCGTCACGACCAGCCACGACGGGACGGCGACGGGTTTGAACGTCCCGCTCAGCCCGCCCGCGTGGGCCGTTGCCTCGCCGGTGAGCACCAGTGTAACGACGACTGCGATGACACCTCGAGCGACGGCTCGTGACCGTCTCATCCGGTCTCGCCGATGTTGGTGGGTGGTTCGTTCCGCATGGCGGTCAGGCCACGACGAGTCGCACGACGATCGCGACGATCAGGAGCATGCCGAGCACCCACAATCCTGTGCCCGTCGCCTGCGCGCTCTCGATCCCGCGGTAGCGTGCGGAGTGATAGACGCCCCAGAAGAGATACCCGCCCATCACCGCCGCCGCCACGATCACGAGCGCCACGCCCGCGACCTGGCTGACCGCCGACGGGATCGCGCCGGTGACGAACGCGAGCGCACCGCCGCCGATCCCGAGAACCAGCACGAGGAAGGCGACGGTCCACCCCAGCGGGCTTCGCGCCGCTGCGGCGAGCGTCGTGGCTGGACTCGTCCCGCCGGTTCTGACGTCCCCGGGAGTCGCGGCGGCGGCCCGCCACTCCCGACTGCGTGCGACCGCAACGACGAGCGCGACGACGACGAGGCCAGTCAGTACGGTGCTGGCGACGTAGGTGAGTGGTGCCATGTGAGGCCGGTGCGATACCGTGGTCTTCGTTGGCACTCCACTTCATTCTTCGGTCGAACCACGAGTCACAGACCGACTCGACGACTCGTAGCGTTCGATCCCGACGATCGAACGACTGTTCGGCTCCGTCTCGGTCGAAAATCAGCGTCGCGACGTAACTGAGCTGCTCAGTCTCCGCCGTTTTTCAGCTGTTCGACCCAGTCGGGCTGTTCGACCGTGGTCGAGCCGACGTTCGAGAACTCCAGGGTTTCGACGACGGTCGTCGGCTCACCGGCGCTGAACGCGTCGGTCGTGCGCTCGGTCTGGAGCCGGTGGACGACGCCGGTCTCGGGGTTGACCACGAGCGTCGAACTGAACTCGGTGATCTCCTCGCCCTGATACAGGGGCCCTGTTTCGACACTGTCCGAGCCGTTGGCGACGTACACCGCGAGCTGCTGGCCGTCGTTCGTGACGGTCCCGCTGCGTTCGTAGTCGACCGCACGGACCGTTTCGAGAACGGTGCGGCCAGCGGTGAGACTCTCGGCCAGCGGCCGGCCGAGCTCGTCGGTTTCGTACTCCGGCTCGTCGAACGCGTCGAGAACGTTCTTCTTGTACGCCGTCGCACCTTCGGCGTAGGTGTACCGGGTTGCCTCCTCGGTCGGTTGGGAGACCTGGTAGGCGGAGTTCGCGTCGAGGTCAACGCGGGCTCCACTGGTGTCGGTTCCCGAATCCTCGCCGGCTCCGCGAATCGTCGAGCTGCTGTTGACGGTGAACGTCCCCGCCGCTTCGAGCCCACTCTGGTGGGTGCTCGCGATCGAACCAGCCTCCAGCGGCGGTTCGGCTCCGATCGCCGGCTCCGGCGTTGCGGTGGGAGTCGGCGTGGGTGTCGCCGTCGGAGTGGGCGTCGGTGTTGCCGTTGGGGTCGCTGTCGGTGTGGGTGTCGCCGTCTGCGTCGGCGTTGGCGTGGACGTCGCCGTCTGCGTTGGCGTCGGCGTGGACGTCGCCGTCTGCGTCGGCGTCGCCGTCTGCGTTGCCGTCGGCGTGGACGTCGCCGTTTGCGTCGCGGTGGCTGTCGGCGTAGAAGTCGTCGTCGGCGTTGCCGAACTAGTCGGGGTTGTGGTCGCGGTAGCGGTTCCGTTGTCGATGGTCGTTCCGTTCGTGGCTGCGGAGGTCTCGGTCGAATCCGCCCCGTTGCCCGCCAGCGAGCTACAGCCGGCGAGTAACACGAGCATAGCGACCGCGACCACGAGTACCGTCCGTCGCGTCATTGCTTACTCGCCCCACCCCACGCATAAATATTATTCTGCCGGTTCGCGAAGAGGTTCCGTTCGATCGAAGCTTCCTGTTCACACGGCTCTCGGTCCATATACTGCGGCCGAGCGGGAGGCTCGAACGCGTTTCTCCGGTGTGCGGCTTTCAATACGCTTTTGAGGGACGACCGGCTTCGCTTCGTATATGGCAGACTTCACCGTCGTCGTGGCCGACCCCGAGGAGGGGGCGGCCCACCAGCGTGCGGTCGAGGGACAGGACGCAAACCGCTTCATCGGCCGTTCCATCGGCGAGGAGATCGATGGCTCCGCGGTGGGCCTCGACGGCTACACCGTTACGATCACCGGCGGCTCCGACACCGCCGGCCGACCGATGCGCGAGGACGTCGCGGGCCCGGCGCTCACGTCGATTCTCGTCGACGGCGGCACCGGATACAAGCCGACACGCGAGGGCGAACGCAAGCGGATCACCGTCCGCGGGCGCGAGATCGGCGAGGAGACGCGTCAGATCAACGCGAGCATCGCCGACCGCGGGGATCAGTCGGTCGCGGAGCTGTTCGGAGACGGCGACGCCGACGCCGATGCCGACGCGGACGACGCGAGCGACGACGACGAGTAGCCGTGCCCGAGCGGATCCCGCACGACCACCTCTCGGTCGAAACGGTGCGGGCGACGCTCGCGCGTCGCGGCCGGAGCTCCCGGCCACGGCTCGCGCTCCCCGACGACGCCGACCGCTTCCCGACCGGAACGACGCGCCTCGTGCTTGACGGGGAGACCTACCACACCCAAATCGAGAGCGCGCTTGACGGCGATCGCGAGATCACCGGCGCGTACGACAACGCCCGGCTCGCGCGCGAACGCGACGGCACCGACCGGCTCGACGAGTGGCGGCAGTCTTCGGGAATCGATCTCGGCCGGAGCGTCGCGGTCGACGTCGTGGAATCCGGATTCCTGTACGGCGTCCGTGAACCCGGCGAGAGCACGGTTTACGAGGCGACCGAACCGCCCGACGAGGGACTCGCCGCGATCGCGCAGGACCTCGACGGCGACCGCGACGGCTGACGCCGACGGTCCGCTGTCTCGGCTGTCCCAGCCGTCCCGATACCCGCCCGCTTTTGCCGTCAGCCCCGATACCGCCCGCATGGACTCCGCACGCACGCAGTTTCTCGCCGGCGATCGCCCCGACGACGTTCTGTTGTTCATCGCGGAATCGGCGGTTTCGGACCTCGGCACGCTCGCCCAGCACGGCGAGCAGGTCGAACGCGGTGTCGTCCTGATTCTGGAGGCGGAGCGCGGTCGGAGCGCGTTCGAGGGCGCGACCGGCGTCGATCCGATGACGCTCGCGAGCTCGGCGATGGGTTCCGAGGGCGACCTCGATCTCGACGCGTTCGAGGGCGAGTGTCCCGAAGCGGACGCGAACGGTGAGGGCGGCGCGGACGAAGCGGACGACGCCGAGACCACGACAGAGGAGCACGCCCCCCGATTCGTCTTCGGGTTCGCCGAGGAGCGAAACGAGGAGGCCGGCGGGATCTACGCCGAGGGTGACGTGATCCACGCGTACGCGGTCTGTGAGTGTGGAACGGCGTACTCCGATCGGTGGGTGGCGGGCGAGTGATGGCTGGTGTTGATCCCTTGTCGTGAGCGACGAGTCGTCGGCCACCGACGCCGCCATCCACGGAATGGTCGCTTCCCTCCGTCCGGAGTGGACGGTCGATTCGATCCGTCGCAGCGAGCACGGTACCGATCTCGTGGCCGTTCTCGACGTTTCGACATCCAGTGGACGGTCCGACGTGGTTCTGAAGGCGACGACCGCTGATTTCGTTGCACCCGCGATCGCTCGGTCGGAACCACGACTGCTCGATCTCGTCGGCCGCGAGACCGCGATTCCCGTCCCGCAGGTGTTCGGGTTTGCCGACTCCCATCCCGAGTATCCGGCTCCGTTCTATCTGCTGGAGAACGTTCCCGGCGAGAACTACGAGGGGTGTCCCGCCGATCTCGACGACGATGCCCGGGAACACGTCGTCGTCGAGGCTGGGCGGAACCTCGCCAGACTCCACGATCTCGGACCGCTGCCCCAGGTCGGACGGGTCGGCGTCAACGAGGGCGAACTTACTGTACTCGACGGCGAACACGGTCCCGTCGAGGATTTCAACGGGTGGTTTCAGGCTGATATCGAGGCGGGACTCGACGCGCTCGCGGACGGAACGTACTACCCCGATCTCGCGCTGGAACCGGAGCGGTTCGTCGACCTCGTTCCCGCGCTCCGCGAGGAACTCGGCGCGCGTCTCGCCGCGCTCCCGGAGCCGGCACCACCGCGGTACTGCCACTGGGACTACGGTACGGCAACTGCCTCGTCGATCCGGACACAGGCGCGACGCGAGCCGTCCTCGACTGGGCGAACCTGCTCGCCGCGGAGCCGGCGTACAACCTCGCGAAAACCGAATCGCACCTGCTCGACCCTGGGGCCGGCGACACCGCAGAGTGGGCTGCGGCGCTCAGCGATTCGTTCCGTGATGCGTACGCGACCGAACGGGACGACTGGGCGTTCACGGCCGCGATCGAGGAACGCATCGAGACGTACCGTCTCAAATGTCGCGTGGACGCGATGGCGTGTCTCCCGCTGTGGCTGCAAGACTGCACGCCAGCGGAGCGAGACGAACGAGAGCGCCAGCATCGCGCGTTCGTCGCGACGTTTCTGTAGTTACAGACCACGACTTCGTTTTCTGCCCCCGACAGACAGTGCACATTCCGAAACCGACTTGTTCCGACGGAAAATCTCGCTCGCATGGAAAATGAGTCTCCAGCGGCGGTGGTGACAGCGTTCCTCAAGCGGTTCAGTAACGGCGAATTCGATGAAGCAAACGACTTGATCCACTCCGAAGGGCCGCTGGAGGGTGCTGGCGACGTCGCGATGATCTTGTCGGCGGCCATGACCAATTTCCTCGCTACCGTCATCTTGAGGACGGTTCCCACAGAAGTCACTGAAGTCACGGTTGTCGAGGAAGGCCCGACCACAGCGAGCATCGAAGCGAGCCTTGACGTCGCCACCGTGGTCGAGATCGATGCGCTCGTCGAGCTACGACCCAGCGACTACGACGGGAGTGATCTCGGGGATGGGAGACGCAACGGTTGGTGCGTCTGGAACGTCGATGTCAGGTTGTGAGACTCGAACTACCGCCCCTCGCTCCCGCGTGCGCCCCCGTCGTCCGCTTCACTATCGAGTCGCTCGAACGCCCCGAGAATCACTTGCTTCGTGGTCGCGCCGCGGGTCGTCCAGTGGTGAGCGTAATCTAGCATGTCATCGTAGATGTCGGGCTTGCAGCCCGCAGCCTTCGGGTGGCCGCCGCCGTTGACCTGGCCCGCGACCTCGTGACACCGCTCGAAGTGCTCCGTCCCGCGGATGCTCGCTGACCCCGAGGGTTTGACCACCACGGCGGCGTCGGTGCCCGCTTCACGGAGTGCTTCCGCGACCTCGTTCTGCGAACACCGGCCGTACGTCACGCCGACGGTCCACGGCCCGATCTCGTGGGTTTCGGCCCGCTCGACCGCGCGCTCGATCAGCGCTTCCTTCTCGACGCGCTGTTCGGCGAGGTACTCCTCGACCTCGCTGGGGAGATCGGGGCCGTGCTCGCGGACGATCTCGACGTACTCCTCGGGATCGCTCCAGTACGCGAAGTCCGCGAGATCGTCGCTTCGCGGGTCCTCCCGCAGCCAGAGGTCGTGATCGCGGGTCACGGCGGCGAGCTCGGCGTACTCGGGGGAAAAATCGTGATCGAGCGCGGCCAGCGTGACGTCGGCCGAGCACTCCTCGTCCGAGTCGCCGACGACGAGTTCGGCCCCTGCTGCACGGACCCGTTCGGCGGTCTCGTCGGTCCACTGGTGGTGGTCGAACCACTGCACGCTCACAGCCCGCTCGACGAGCCGCTCGAACTGGCCGGCGATGTAGCGGTACTCGTCGGGACAGAGATCACAGACGAACACCCGCGCGCCGGGCTCGACGTGATCCGCCACCCGATCGAGGGTATCACTCAGATCGTGAGGACTCGTCGGGATCAACGCCGCCGCGCCGAACGCCTCGCGGAGCAGCGCGACGCAGGCCAGCCCGTCGGCGTCGGGATCGGCGAGCACGACGGTGTCGGCCCCCGCGAGCGCCTCGCGCACCTCTCGGTCGGCGCGCTCGGCGTCGAACGAGTCGGGGTAGAAGAATCCCTCGCCGGGGAGGACGGATTTCCGGGCGAGGTCGAGACGGTCGTCGTCGATGAGTCGGTCGTTCATGCCCGTCCCACGCTACCGCGGCCGAAGAACCCCTCGGTCCGCCGGGGGAGGGGTGTACCACCCCGCCAGCGACCGCGCTACGCGCTGGCAGCGTCGAGCTGGCGCACGGTGAGGACGGGGACCGGACAGCTCCGGACGACGGCCTCGGCGACGCTCCCGAGCACGAACCGGTGTTCGCCGTGGCGGCCGCGCGTCCCGGTCGCCACGAGATCGGCGTCGTGTTCGCGGGCGTACGTGCCGATCTCGCTGGCGGGCCGGCCCTCGCGGACCGCGGTCGTAACCGTCCGTCCGCTCGCCTCGCGGATGTCTTCGAGTGCGGTCTCGCCGTCGTCCTCGAGCGCTTTCCGGAGGCGATCGCGGACGTCGTCGGGCGCAGCGGAGACGTCGCTCTCCTCGACGACGTACAGCGCGTGGACTTCGGCCTCGAACCGGCGCGCGAGGTCGAGCGCGACGCTCACCGCACGTGATGCGCTCGCCGAGCCGTCGGTCGCGATGACCACGGTGTCGATCATAGGTCGGCTACCCGGCGGCGGGGCTTAAACGGTGGTGACCGTCACCGCGCCATCGAACTCCAAGATTATCGACTGGGTGAGGTCGCCGAACAGCGCTTTTCCGGTCGGTGAGCGCTTCCGGCCGCTGATGAACAGGTGATCGCAGTCGCGCTCGGCGGCGACGTCCAGAATCGGTCCCTGTTTGTCGCCGAGCGCGCCGACGGCCTCGTACTCGACGTCGAGCCCCTCGAAGACCTCACGGCCGATATCGGCGGCGAACTGGCGGGCCCCGTCGCGCGCCTGATCGACGCTGTACTCCGTGTCGTAGTTCGGGATGCTCGCGAGCGTGTTCGCCCGGTCGCTGAACTCCTCCTCGGTGGTGACGTGCAACAGGAACAGCTCGGCATCGACGCCGGCGGCGAGTTCGCCGGCCTCTCGAACGAGCTGTTTGGTCTCCTCGGTGCCTTCGACGACGGCAAGCGCGCGCTCCATGCTCCCACATCGTGTGGCGGGCCGTCCTAAAACCTCCGGTGATTCTTGCGGATCGCGCACTCCGACGACAGTCTAGCGACCGACACTGTCCCGATAGCGATCGACACTGTCCCGACTGTGTGCTGTCGGCCGCTGATGTGTGCCCTCGAAGCAACAGTAGGCGCGCGGGAGCACGCCGTAGGCGTGCGACTCGCGCGAGGGATGACTGAGGCGAGTGAGTGACACGAACGAGACGAGGGAATCGGTTGGAGGGGCGTGTGGCTGTTGCGGTGCGGTAGCGGCAGGCAAGTGGCTGACCCGCGAACGAACACTGCGGGCGAACGAACACTACGAGCGCCGCCGCGATCGAACGAACACCGCGAGCGAACGAGCGTAGAGTGCGGTGGGCGAGCCGAGCGTTTTTGAGGTGGGCCGGCGACGAGCGTGTATGGACGCCACAGCCGACCACGACGACTCGAACTCGTCGAATGG
Source organism: Halococcus salifodinae DSM 8989 (assembly GCF_000336935.1). Lineage (NCBI taxonomy): Archaea > Methanobacteriati > Methanobacteriota > Halobacteria > Halobacteriales > Halococcaceae > Halococcus > Halococcus salifodinae. The sequence goes on from NZ_AOME01000075.1 coordinate 70,798, forward strand.
GGTCAACGATGCCCACGCCCCAGGTACGCCGTTCGACGTGACGACCGTGCTCGTCCCGGTCGACGGCAGCGACGAGTCGATGCACGCCGTCGAGTACGCGGTCGCGGTCGCCGAGCGCTACGGCGCACGGGTCCACGCGCTCTACGTCCTCGACCCGGAGATGGTCCGTCGGGATGCGCCCGGCGAGCCCGACGACGACGCGATCGCCGCCGCAAGCGAGGGGTTCATGGACGCCGCTCGCGACCTCGCCGCCGAGCGCGTCGAACTCACTCACTCCTCTGCGTACGGCTTCTCGCCCACGATGAAATCCCGTCATCCCGGGAGCGTGGTGCTCGACGCCGCCGCCGACGCCGAGGTGGACTTCGTGGTGGTCCCGCGCGAACCCGGCGGCGAGGCCAATGAACTCCTCGGACGTGCGGCCGAGTACGTCCTCCAGTACGCCACCGAACCCGTTCTCTCGGTCTGAGCTGTCGCTGTGTTCTCTTCTTCGGCCCCTCCCTCCGACATGCGTTCCGCTATCCGCAGCTCACATCGCTCGATGGACCGCCGTCCGCTCCTCGTCGGGATGGGCGACTCGGATGTGTCTGCGGAGCGCGGCCTTGTCGTCGGAGTCGAGTTCGACGACGGTCTCACAGAACGGGCACTGTTGGTACGGCCCCATGACGACGATATCGGCCGACGGCTATTGAATCCTCGGGGTGATCCACCATACCACACCATCGGGGTCGCGGCTACAGCCGGATCGCCATCTCGATCTCGAAGCTCTCGCTGTCGCAGGTCTCGAACCCGACCTTCCGGTAGAGCGCGATCGCGGCCTGGTTCCACCGCTCGACGGTGAGCCAGACACGTTCTGCACCCTCGCGACCGGCGTGGCCGAGCAGTGCCTTCAACAGTCGCGACCCGATTCCGGCGGCCTGGTGGGTGTCGAGAACGAAAATCGCGAGCTCGTGGCACGCGTCACCGTCGGCTACGAGCGTCGCGTGGCCCACACACGTATCGCCGTGGTACGCGACCACGTCGTACCCCGATTCGAGGATGGTGTCGAGCCACTCCTCGATCGCCTCCTCGTTCGCCGGTGGGATGCCCTGCGCACGGTCAGCGGGGTCGAACGCGACGTACATCTCGGCGAGCACCGTGAACTCCTCGTCGTCGTACACCGATATCTCGATCTCGCGGCCGTGAGCGTCGGTGAACGTCTCCGGTGGCCGCTCGAACGGTCCTGCGGGTTCGTCGGGGTACGGTCGGCTCATCGGGCGAGCGTCACCGACGTCTCGGCGTTCAACAGGACGAACTCGGTGGTGGAGTCGAGCCGGATCTTCCCCGTCGGCGATCGCTCGCCGCCGTCGACGACGAGGCGATCGAACTCGCCGTCGTCGGCCAGATCGACCAGTCCACCGCCGGCGTGGCCCTCGATCCGCCTGATCGCGGCCTCGATTCCCTCGCCGTCGAGCACCTCGCGCACCCGGCGTTCGACCGTCTCCGGCCGTTCGATCTCGCTCGCGACGATCGCCGCCGTGAGGTCGTCGCCAGTCTCTTTCACCCGCGCGACAACCCGTTCGAACGCCGTGAACGCGCGTTCGGTCCCGTCGATCCCCACTAGGACGTTCATACCCGGGCCTGGCGGCCTCGGGGCAAAACCGTTGTGCCCACTCGTCTCCGCGTCGTGCCGCCACGTGCCCGTCGACACGCTTTTTCACGCCCCGTTCGGACGCTCGACGATGACCGACGACTCCACGTCCCGCGATCGTCCCGAGCGCCCCGGCGATGACGAGCGCACGGACGGGACGCCAGCCGACGACGCCCCCGGATCGGCCACCGACGCAGCCGATAGAACGTCCACCGACGAATCGGCGACTGACGGACCGACAGACGACGAACCGGCAGATGACGAGCCGTCGACTGATGAACCGAGAACTGACGATTCGGCTGCCGACGCAACCGCTGGCGTCGACGACTCCCAAACCGCGGCCCACTCCGTTCCGGAAGACGTCCGGAAGTACGATCGCTTCACCAAAATGGACGGCGCGCGCTACGATCGCGCCAACGAGTTTCTGCGCGATCGGACGTACATTACTGCGCGCGAGTGGGCGATCGCGCGGCTGTGTGCCGATTTCCGCACGGAGACCGGCGTCGAGATGACCAAGATCGGCGAGCATCTCCCCGAGCTCGTCCCGTTCATGACCGACACCTACACCCCGCAGGCCGTGAACCAGGCCCGGGCCGCCTTCGAGGAGAAGGTCCGGATGGCCGGTGCGACCTTCCTCTACGGTGCGATGAGCGATTTCTTCACCGCCGAGCAGTTGGACGACGTGATGTACGAGGCGACCGAGGTGGCGAAGTTCTTGCTCGAAGTGGAGGGCGTCGACCTCGCGGTCGACGAGGAGCTAGCGGCCGAAGAGCGGATTTCGAGCACGATGCGCGAGGTCCGCACCCAGAGCGCGGCGCTGCGCCACGACGACCTCACCTGTCCGCACTGTGGCGAGTCGTTCGAGCCAGGCGACGCGGCCGACGACCCGGCCACGGACGAGGCTACAGCGAGCGAAACCGACGCGGCGGAGTAGATCGTCGTCGCAGCGAGACGGTAATCGTCGACCGATGGTCGGCGCGGTTGGNAATAGCGCTGCTATGATACACACTACTCCTACATTTGACTTCCATCGCTGTCGATCTTCGGACTCCATCCCGCCGCTGGACGATCTCGCTACGGACCTCTTCAATTCTCTGTAGACGATACCAAAGATCCCTCCGACGCCCACGACTGTGAGCAATCCCAAGACGGTAGACACCGGTCCACTTGGTCCACCTCCTGCTGGCACGGGACGGATTTCTCGTGCGTCCGTTATCAATTTTCACCTCGCTGTGCTTGGGATTTCGGGAAGGCTGATCTACCCTACAGGCACCACCACAGGTGCTTTTCCGACGATTTCGGTCGCCACCGACCGTGCGGAGCGCGGTGGCGATGCGGCCGCGGAAGTCAGCAATACGATCCCACGTGATCGGTCAGTTCGCGAAGAACAGATCGGGGTCCTCGTAGGCGAAGGTCACGGCCTCGTCGTCGGCGAGCGGCCGGATGTGGGTGTACATCCGCCCTTCCCCGCGAGCACGGCGGGCCATCTCGTCGGCTTTGCCTCGCTCGTAGTAGACCGGACAGCACACCGCCTGCTCGCTCGCCGGATCCTCGAGCACCGCGAGCGCGAACACGATATCGGACTCGCTGGCGCGGTACACCTCGTAGGAATCGAACGTTCCCGCCTCGGCGACGTCGGCGAGGCGCTCGTACTCGTCACCGGGCACGAGCACGTCGAGGCCGTAGCGTTCGCCGTCCAGAATCGTGACGTCGCCGGGATGGAGTTCGAGCACGTCCCAGCCTGCCTCGCGGTACTCCGCGGCCGTGGCTTCCATATCGCCCATGACCTCCTCCCAGGGTTCGACGACCCGATCGAACGGATTGCTCTCGGACATACCCCGTGTCGGGAGGGTGGGGACCAAAAGGATTCCTTTCGGTTGCGGCAAATGTATATACCACGGTTCCAAACGGCTCGACGTGACCGATCTACTCTCGATTGCGGGCCTGCGGACCGAGTTCGCCACCGAACGGGGGACGGTGAAGGCGGTCGACGGGCTCGATCTCACCATCGAACCCGGCGAGACCGTGGGCCTCGTCGGTGAATCGGGCTCGGGAAAGTCGGTGACGGCGCTGTCGGCGATGGGCCTCGTCGACGATCCGGGTCGCGTGGCCGACGGCACGGTCGAGTTTCACGACGCCGACCTCGCCCGCTCGTTCGCCGACGAGTATCGGGGCGAGTTCGCGGATCCCGAGGCGGGCACCGTCGACCTGACGCGCGCGCCCGAGGACGCCATGCGCACCGTTCGAGGCGGTGAGATGAGTATGATCTTCCAGGATCCGATGACCTCGCTCAACCCCGCCGTGCCGGTGGGCGAGCAGGTCGCCGAGAGTCTCCGCCTCCACCAGTACGGTGGCCGGAAGAAGGACTCGTGGTTCAACGCCGTCCGCGAGATCCTGCCCAAGACGGGCTCGGACATCGACGACGCGATCCTGGAGGACACGATCGACATGCTCGCGGAGGTCGGCATCCCCGAGCCCGCCGCGCGGGTCGACGAGTACCCCCACGAGTTCTCGGGCGGGATGCGCCAGCGAGTGTTGATCGCGATCGCCCTTGCCTGTCGACCCCAGCTCCTGATCGCGGACGAGCCCACGACCGCCCTCGACGTCACGATCCAGGCCCAGATCCTCGATCTCATCAACGATCTCCAGGACGAGTACGGGATGTCCGTGCTGTTCATCACCCACGACCTCGGCGTGATCGCGGAGACTGCGGATCGGGTCGCGGTGATGTACGCCGGCGAGATCGTCGAGGAAGGCCCCGTCGAGGAGATCTTCGCCAACCCCAGCCATCCGTACACCTACACCCTGCTCGAATCCATCCCCCGCGAGAACACCGACCGGCTGACCCCGATCGAGGGCAACGTCCCCGATCTCGTCGACCTCCCCGATGGGTGTCACTTCGCGCCGCGGTGTCCGTGGGCCAAGCCCGAGTGTCGCGAGGGCGAGATCCCGTATCTTCAGCACGGCCCCGAGGCGGTCGACCACCGTTCGAAATGCGTTCTGGAGGACTTCGACACGAACGAGTACGGGGGCGAAGCGGGCGCGACGGCCACGAGCGATCCCGTTTCCACGCAGGAGGCGACCGAGGAGCCGCTGCTCGATGTCGACGGCCTCCAGAAGCACTTCTCGCAGGCCGACGACCTGCTCGATTCGTGGCTCGCGCGCGAACAGAAGCCGGTGCGCGCGGTCGACGGCGTCGACTTCGAGGTGTACGAAGGGGAAACTCTCGGCCTCGTCGGTGAGTCGGGCTGTGGCAAGTCGACCACCGGCCGATCGCTCCTCCGACTGCTCGAACCCACCGACGGTCGAGTCGTGTTCGCGGGCGAGGAGCTCGGCGGCCTCGACAAGGACGGGCTTCGGGAGAAGCGCCGCGACATGCAGATGATCTTTCAGGACCCGATGAGCAGTCTCGATCCCCGGATGAGCGTCGGCGCGACGATCGCCGAACCCCTCAAGATCCACGACCTCCCCGAGGCCGATGCCGACGACGATCGTTCGGGGAGAGAGCGACGCCGCGATCGGGTCGAGGAGCTCATCGAGGCGGTCGGGCTCGAAATCGGCCAGTACGATCGCTATCCCCACGAACTCTCTGGCGGCCAGCGCCAGCGTGTCGGGATCGCCCGCGCGCTCGCGGTCGACCCCGAGTTCATCGTCTGCGACGAGCCCGTGAGCGCGCTCGACGTCTCCGTGCAGGCCCAGATCCTGAATCTCCTCGAAGACCTCCAGGAGGAGTTCGGGCTGACGTTCCTCTTCATCGCGCACGACCTCTCCGTTGTCCGTCACATCTGCGATCGAGTCGCGGTGATGTATCTCGGCGAAATCGTCGAAGTCGCAGGCACCGAGGAGCTGTTCGCCGATCCGAAACACCCCTACACCAGGGCCCTGCTCTCGGCGATCCCCGAACCCGATCCAGCGGCCGCGAGCGAGCGCGTCACGCTCGAAGGCGACGTTCCGAGCCCGATCGACCCACCCTCGGGCTGTCGCTTCCGGACCCGGTGTCCGTCGGTGATCCCGCCCGACGACATCGACGTCTCTCAGGAAGCGTACCGCGAGGTGATGGACTACCGCGAGCGCGTCGAAAACCGCGCGATCTCGGTCGAGTCGATCCGTGCGGAGGCCGACACCCCTGCCGAGGCGGTGGCGACCGATGGCGGCCTCTCCGACGCGAAGCGCACGCTCTGGACACATTTCTTCGAGCACGATGACGCGCTCGACACCGAATCGCGCGCGGTGATCGAAACCTCCTTCGAACTCGTCGCCGACGACGAGTTCGAGGAGGCCGCTCAGGTGCTCCGCGAGCGCTTCGAGAGCGTGTGCGAGCGCCAACAGCCCACTCTCCAGAACGAGGCACACCCGGCGGCGTGTCACCTCTACGACCAACCCGACCGCCCGACGTAGCCCGCGCCGAACGCAATTTTTTCCGGTAGTCTTATTATCTTCCTCTCGTCACTCACGCCCATGTCACACGATGACGAGAGAAACAGACGATCTTTCCTGAAGGCCGCCGGCGGCGCGGCGGCGGCGACGGCGATCGCGGGCTGTCTCGGTGGCGGCGACAGCGGCAACGGCAGTGATGGCAACGGCTCCGGCGGGGATGGCGGTGGCGCCTCGGGCGGCGGTGCCAACGGCTCCGCCGGCGGGAACGCGACCGGTGGTGGGAACGGGACTGGCGGGAACGAAACCGGTGGCAACCAGAGCGCCGGCGGTGGCGGCAGCGGCGGGACGCTCGTCTACGCCCGCGGCAGCCACTCCTCGACGCTCGACTTCCAGAACTCGACCAGCGGCGAGGTCGCGAAGGTCACCGAGCAGATGTACGACTCGCTGATCGGGTTCGTGCCCGGCGAGGCCACCCTCACCGAGGAGCTGGCGACCGACTACAGTCTCGAAGAGCAGGAGGCCACGCTGACGCTCCGCGAGGGCGTGACCTTCCACAACGGCGAGGAGTTCACCGCCGAGGACTTCGTCGCCACGTTCCGGCGTTTCACCGACGCCGAGTACCAGTACTACGCGGGCGACGACTACGTGTCGGCGTACGGGCCGTTCACGTTCGGTGACTGGATCGACGAGATCTCGACCGACGGCGACTACAGCATGACGATCTCGCTGACCCAGAAGTACGCGCCGTTCCTCCGAAACCTCGCGATCTTCGCGGCGGCGATCCACTCGAAAGCCGCGATCGAGGACGACAGCATCGACCTCAGCCAACAGGCCGTCGGAACGGGTGCGTTCCAGCTCGAGAACCTGAACGACGGCCAGGGCGTCGTTCGGCTGTCGGCGTACGACGACTACTGGGGCGAGGGCCCGCAGGTGTCGGCAGTGGTCTTCGAGACCATCGGCCAGAACTCCACGCGTGCGCAGTCGCTCACCAGCGGTGAGATCGACATCGCCGACGGGCTCGGTGCGCAGGCCTCACAGCAGGTCCAGAGCGCCCAGAACGCCGAACTCCGGTCGGTCGAGGGGATCAACACCGGCTACATGGCGTTCAACATGAACGTCGAGGAGTTCCAGAGCAAGCAGGTGCGCCAGGCGATCAGCTACGCCATCGACACCAAAGCGATCGTCGAGAACATCTACGCCGGCTTCGCCTCCCAGGCCGCCCAACCCATCCCGCCGAACGTGCTCGGCCACAACGGGGAGCTCGAACCGTACGCCCGCGACCTCGAACAGGCCCAGTCGCTGCTGGAGGAGGCAGGCTACGGCGACGGGTTCTCCTTCGAACTCGCGACGTTCCAGAACCCGCGAGGGTACAACCCCTCGCCGCTGCCGACCGCTCAAACCGTCAAATCGAACCTCTCTGAGATCGGGATCGAGGTCACGATCAACCAGCAGTCGTTCGACCCGTTCCTCGACTACACCGCCGAAGGCAAACACGACGCCTGCTTCCTCGGGTGGTACACCGACAACGCCGACCCGGACAACTTCGCGTACGTCCTGCTGCACCCACAGGTCGAGGACAGCGCACTCACCGAGGGCCAGGACTGGGTCAGCTTCGACACCGAGGGCTACAACACCTCGAACCGGGCGGCGTGGGCGAACCGTGAGTACATGACTCTCGTCGAGGAGGGTCAGGCGACCTACGACGAGGCAACCCGGAAGGAGAAGTACAACCAGGCGATGCAGATCGCCCACGACGAGGCGCCGTGGGTGTTCCTCGACCACGCGAAGGAGCTGCGTGGTGTCGGGGGCCGGGTGTCGAACTACACGGTCGCGGCGATCGGCGGCCCCTACCTCAACCTCGTCACGCTCGGACAGTAGGCCGCCACACCACCACCGGTCCACCAGCGCTGTGAGCGGTGCTGAACGTCTGAAAGTGGCGAAATCGGCCGATGACGAGCGAGCAACTTTTACCTTTGCCGGACAGGGTTCGGCGTAATGGTCTCGACGCGGTTCATCGCGAAGCGGTTGTTGCTCCTCATCCCGGTGCTGTTCGGGGTCGCAACGCTGGTTTTCGCGATCCTTCAGCTCTCACCGGGCAACCCGGCACGCGCGATCGCCGGCCAGCGTGCATCCGAGGAGTTCGTCAGACAGATCGAGCGCGAACTCGGGCTCAACGATCCGATCTGGGTGCAGTACGGCCGCTTTCTCGTCGATGCGGTCCAGTTCGACCTCGGGAGTTCGTACACCATCCAGCGCGACACGCCGGTGCGGACGATCCTCGTGAACAAGCTGCCGATCACGCTCGAACTCGCGCTCTACGGCCAGCTCATCGGCATCCTGCTCGGGATCCCCTTCGGCATCATCAGCGCGGTGAAACAGGACACCATCACCGACCACCTCACCCGCGTGGGTGCCCTCTCGGGCATCTCCATTCCGATCTTCTGGAGCGGGCCGCTCGTGATCCTCCTGTTCGCCCAGATCCTCGGGTGGCTCCCGACGAGCGGCCGGATCGACGCCCAGCGGTTCGCGATCGAGTCGATCACCGGGCTCATCACGGTCGACACGTTCATCCAGGGGATTCAGGCCACCATCGCGAGCGGGTTCGCGGTGAGCAACTTCGCGGCCTTCTTCTCGGCGGTCAGTCACATGATCCTGCCCGCGGCGACGATCGGGATCTACTCGATGGCGCTGATCTCGCGGATGATGCGGTCGTCGATGCTCGAAGTCATCAGGCAGGATTACATCCGCACCGCCCGCGCGAAGGGCCAGGGCGCGAAGATCACGCTGATGAAACACGGCCTCCGGAACGCGCTCATTCCGGTGATCACCGTCATCGGCATCCAGTTCGGCTCGCTCCTTGGCGGGGCAGTCCTGACCGAGACCGTCTTCGGCATCGGCGGGATCGGCACCCTCCTCGTCGAGGCGATCAACGTCGGCGACTACCCGGTGGTTCAGGGGACGGTGTTGGTGTTCGCGTTCCTGTTCACGCTGGTGAACCTGGGCGTCGACATACCCTACTCCTGTCTCTTATACACATCTCTG